>NZ_DIHV01000108.1:0-30234 GCF_002420325.1 Marinobacter sp. UBA5687 | reverse complement strand
GGGTATGGCGGATATCGCCGAGGTGCTGTGGAACGATTACCTCAGCCACAACCCGGCTAACCCGCACTGGGCCAACCGTGACCGCTTCGTGCTGTCTAACGGCCATGGCTCCATGCTGCAGTATTCCCTGCTGCACCTGAGCGGGTACGACGTCAGCATTGATGACCTGAAGAACTTCCGTCAGCTGCACTCAAAAACACCGGGCCATCCGGAATACGGTTATACCCCGGGCATCGAGACCACCACCGGCCCGCTGGGTCAGGGCATCGCCAATGCTGTTGGCTTCGCGCTCGCAGAGAAGGCACTGGCCGCTCAGTTCAACCGTCCGGGCCACGACATTGTTGACCACTACACCTACGCATTCCTGGGCGACGGCTGCCTGATGGAAGGGATCTCCCACGAAGTCGCCTCTCTGGCCGGCACCCTGGGCCTGGGTAAACTGGTGTTCTTCTATGATGACAACGGCATCTCCATTGATGGAGAAGTAGAGGGCTGGTTCACCGACGACACGCCCAAGCGTTTCGAGTCCTACGGCTGGCAGGTTATCCCAAATGTTGATGGTCACGATTCCGATGCCATCCGTGCGGCCATTGAAGCTGCCCGTGCTAACACCGCGCAGCCCACCATTATTTGCTGCAAGACCATTATCGGCTTCGGTTCCCCCAACAAGCAGGGCAAGGAAGAGTGTCACGGTGCCCCGCTGGGTGACGATGAAATCGCTCTGACCCGCGAAGCCCTGGGCTGGCAGCACGGCCCGTTCGAGGTGCCGTCCGAGATCTACGCCGCGTGGGATGCCAAAGAAAAAGGCCAGGCTGCACAGAGTGCCTGGGAAGAGAAATTTGCGGCCTATGAGAAGGCCGAGCCGGAACTGGCCGCCGAGTTCAAACGCCGCATGGCGGGTGACCTGCCGGCAGACTTCGCCGAAAAAGCCCAGGCCTATATCCAGGAATGCCAGGACAAGGGCGAGACCGTTGCCTCCCGTAAGGCGTCCCAGAATTCCCTGAATGCCTACGGCCCGCTGCTGCCGGAACTGATGGGTGGCTCCGCCGACCTGGCCGGTTCCAACCTGACTATCTGGTCAGGCTGTAAAGGCGTGACCAAGGAAGATGCCTCCGGCAACTACATCTATTACGGTGTGCGCGAATTCGGCATGGCGGCCATCATGAACGGTATCGCTTTGCACGGTGGCTTCGTGCCCTACGGCGCCACCTTCCTGATCTTCATGGAATACTGCCGTAATGCCGTGCGCATGGCCGCACTGATGAAGCAGCGTTCGATCTTTGTCTTTACCCACGATTCCATCGGTCTGGGTGAAGATGGCCCGACCCACCAGCCTATCGAACAGCTGGCCAGCCTGCGCACAACGCCGAACATGAGCACCTGGCGCCCGGCTGATGCCGTAGAGTCTGCGGTGGCCTGGAAAGCAGCCCTGGAGCGTAGCGATGGCCCCACGGCCATGGTGTTCTCCCGTCAGAACCTGCCGCATCAGCAGCGTGATGCAGTACAACTGGCCAACGTCGCCAAGGGCGGCTACGTGCTGTCTGACAGCGAAGGCACCCCGGAACTGATCCTGATCGCCACCGGTTCTGAAGTGGGACTGGCCCAGGATGCTGCCGCCAAGCTGCGCGAGCAGGGCAAGGCTGTGCGTGTTGTATCCATGCCGTCCACTGACGTATTCGATGCCCAGAGTGCCGAGTACAAACAGCAGGTGTTGCCGCTGGAAGTCACCAACCGCATCGCCATCGAAGCCGGCATTGCCGACTACTGGTACAAGTATGTGGGCCTGGACGGTCGGGTTGTGGGCATGACCACCTTTGGTGAGTCTGCACCGGCCGGCGAGCTGTTCAAGGAATTCGGCTTCACCGTCGACAATATCCTGGAAGTGGCTGACGAACTGCTGGACGCCTGATGACCAACTCGACGCCGTTTCGCATCGCCATCAACGGGTACGGCCGCATCGGCCAGTGCGTGTTGCGGGCCCTGTATGAAAACGGCTATCGCGACCATCTGCAGGTGGTCGCGATCAACGAGTTGTCGGATATCGACACCATTGCCCACCTGACCAAGTACGACTCCACCCACGGGCGGTTTCACGGTGAGGTGGCGGTGGATGGCGATAACCTGGTGGTGAACGGCGACCGCATTCGAGTACTGCGTCACCCGGACCCGGCGGAACTGCCCTGGCGTTTGCTGAACGTAGACCTGGTGCTGGAATGTTCCGGTGCCTATTCCGACCGGGCCACGGCGGAAAAACACATTGAGGCGGGTGCACAACGCCTGCTGTTTTCCCAGCCGGGCGACCCGGATGTCGACCGCACCGTGGTCTTCGGTATCAATGATGGTGACCTCAACCGCCAGGATGTGATCGTGGCTGCAGGCTCTTGCACCACCAACTGCCTGGTGCCGGTGATCAAGGTTCTGGACGATGCCTTTGGCGTGGAGCAGGGCAGCACCACCACCATCCACGCCGCCATGAACGACCAGCCGGTGATCGACGCCTACCACCACCAGGACCTGCGCCGCACCCGCAGTGCGCTGCACAACATCGTGCCGGTAGACACCGGCCTGGCCCGCGGCATCGAGCGTTTGTTGCCCCACATGGAGGGGCGCTTCAGCTCCGTGGCCATGCGAGTGCCAACGCTCAATGTCTCTGCTATAGACATGGTGGTGAACGTGCGTGCAGCGACCGATGTTGCGGCGGTAAACCTGCTGCTGAAAAACGCGGCTAACGGATCGCTAAAAGGCATTCTCGGATACACCGACGAACTCCTGGCCAGCTCCGACTTCAACCACGACGCCCACTCCGGCGTAGTCGACGGCGGCCAGACCCGGGTGACCGGCGGCACCATGGTTAAAGTGCTGTGCTGGTTCGATAACGAATGGGGCTTTGCTAACCGGATGCTGGATGTCAGCCGGTGTTGGCTGAGTAGAACTGATTGATTGTTTCGCCACGGAATCCACGGAAGGACACGGAAAAAAAGATAAAGAAGAAATGATTTGCCACGAAATCCACGAAAGAACACGAAAAAAGATTATTGATTAAAAGCCCAAAAAGTCTTTGTCTTTAATTTAGTGTTTTTTCGTGGATTTAGTGGCCAAAAAATCTTTTGGTTTTTTCTTTTTTTCCGTGTCCTTCCGTGGATTCCGTGGCAAAAAACGCTTTTAAACTCGTAAGAAAATGGAATTGAGACTATGGCCATCAAAAAAATGACTGACCTGAACCTCGCCGGCAAGCGGGTTCTGATTCGTGAAGACCTGAACGTACCGGTCAAAGACGGCAAAGTATCCAGCGACGCCCGCATCCGCGCCTCGCTGCCGACCATCCAGGCGGCCAAAGACGCCGGAGCCAAAGTCATGCTGATGTCCCACCTCGGCCGCCCGGAAGAAGGCGTATACGACGAAGCCTCCTCCATGAAGCCGGTAGCCGAGCACCTGAGCACCCTGCTGGGCCAGGAAGTGCGCCTGATCAAGGATTACCTCGACGGCGTTGAAGTGGCCGACGGCGAAGTGGTGCTGTTCGAAAATGTCCGCTTCAACAAAGGCGAAAAGAAAGACAACGAAGACCTGGCCAAACAGTACGCCGCCCTGTGCGACATCTACGTGATGGACGCCTTCGGCACCGCCCACCGCGCCCAGGCCTCCACCCACGGTGTGGCAAAATTTGCCCCCGAAGCCTGCGCCGGCCCGCTGCTGGCAGCGGAACTGGACGCCCTTGGCAAGGCCCTCGACAACCCGGCAAAGCCGGTGGTGGCCATCGTCGGCGGCTCCAAAGTCTCCACCAAACTGGACGTCCTCAACGCCCTGGAAAAAGTGTGTGACCAGATCATCGTCGGCGGCGGCATCGCCAACACCTTCCTGGCCGCAGCCGGCCACCCGGTAGGCAAGTCCCTGTGCGAACACGACCTGGTCGACACCGCCAAAGACATCGCCAGTCGCGTGGAAATCCCGCTGCCGGTAGACGTAGTGGTCGCCAGCGAATTCGCGGAAACCGCCACCGCCACCGTGAAAAACATCTCCGACGTCGGCGCCGACGACATGATCCTCGACGTAGGCCCGGAAACTGCCGGCCAGTTTGCCGAGTTGCTGAAAAACGCCAAAACCATCCTGTGGAACGGCCCGGTTGGCGTATTCGAATTCGACCAGTTCGGCAACGGAACCAAGGCCCTCGCCCAGGCCATCGCCGAAAGCGACGCCTTCTCCCTCGCCGGCGGCGGCGACACCGTCGCGGCCGTTGACAAATACGGCGTAGCTGACAAGATCTCCTACATCTCCACCGGCGGCGGCGCATTCCTGGAATTCGTGGAAGGCAAAACCCTGCCGGCAGTAGCTGTACTGGAAGAGCGCGGCGCGTAATCAACAAAGCGATTCTGAGAGAAACCCGCACAGGGCCAGAATCGCAAGGAGGGTGGGGTAGGCCTTCCGGGACTGTGCGCAGCAGGGAAGCTGCGCTCAAGCGTACACGGACGTATTCACAGCGTGTCCCGGAAGGCCTACCCCACACTCCGAAGCAGACTCCCAAGTCTGAAAACGAACAGAATTCAAACCTCAAAAAGTCAACGAAGGAGACAACCCATGGCCCTGATTTCGCTGCGGCAACTTCTGGACCACGCCGCCGAGCACGGTTACGGTGTGCCAGCCTTTAACGTGAACAACCTCGAACAAATGCGCGCCATCATGGAAGCCGCCGACAAAACCGACTCCCCGGTCATTGTCCAGGCCTCCGCCGGTGCCCGCAAATACGCCGGTGCCCCGTTCCTGCGCCACCTGATCCTGGCCGCCATCGAAGAATGGCCACACATCCCGGTGGTTATGCACCAGGACCACGGCACCAGCCCCGCAGTTTGCCAGCGCTCCATCCAGCTCGGCTTCAGCTCCGTGATGATGGACGGCTCCCTGGGTGAAGACGGCAAAACCCCGACCAGCTACGAATACAACGTCGACGTAACCCGTCGCACCGTTGAAATGGCCCACGCCTGTGGTGTCTCCGTAGAAGGTGAACTGGGCTGCCTGGGCTCCCTCGAAACCGGCCAGGCCGGTGAAGAAGACGGCATTGGCGCCGAAGGCACTCTGGACCATAGCCAGATGCTGACCGACCCGGAAGAAGCTGCCGACTTCGTCCAGAAAACCCAGGTAGACGCACTGGCCATCGCCATCGGCACTAGCCACGGCGCCTACAAGTTCACCCGTCCGCCCACAGGTGACATCCTGGCCATCGACCAGATCAAAGCGATCCACGCCCGCATCCCGGACACCCACCTGGTCATGCACGGCTCCAGCTCCGTACCTCAGGAGTGGCTGAAAGTGATCAACGAATTCGGCGGCGAGATCCCGGAAACCTACGGTGTACCGGTGGAAGAAATCGTCGAAGGTATCAAGCACGGTGTGCGTAAGGTCAACATCGACACCGACCTGCGTCTGGCCTCTACCGGCGCCGTTCGTCGCTTCATGGCCCAGAACCCGGCGGAATTTGACCCGCGCAAATTCCTCAAGGCCACCATGGTTGCCATGACCGACATTTGTGTCGCCCGCTACGAAGCCTTCGGCTGCGCCGGCCAGGCCAGCAAGATCAAGCCGCTGAACCTCGAACAGATGTTCGAACGTTATGCGGCTGGCGAGCTGGACCCCAAGGTCAAGTAAGTCCCGCCTTGAAGCCCCCGACCTCCGGGGGCTTTTTCCTGATGGGTGATCTGAAAACCCTTCCCCCATGTTGATCCCCGCACTTATCGCTGCACCAAAGAACAGGATGCCGACGGCAAGAGTTGTCGCTCCGAAGGTTGGTATTGCTTAACGGCAGTTTTGCGTTTTGGCGTGGATGGCCAATACTTGAAGGCGTGCTTTTCCCGGTATTGGCCAAGGATGCCTTCCAATGAAGCTGTTCCACTGCGGTCGATGTGCCAACCTGCTTTACTTTGAAAACAGTCGCTGTACCCATTGCGGAGCTGACCTGGGCTTTGCCCCGGATGTCATGGATTTGCTGGCGATCGAGCCGGAAGGCGATAACACCTGGGCGACGGTCGCACGTGGTGATCTCTACCGGTTGTGTGACAACTATCAGAATCAGCGAGCCTGTAACTGGCTGATCCCCAAAACCGATCCGCATACCTTCTGTGTTGCCTGTCGCCTCAATCGCACCATTCCGGATCTCAGCATCGAGAAGAACAATGATCTCTGGCGTCGCCTCGAAAAAGAGAAACGGCGGCTTGTGTATTCCGTCTTGCGCCTGGGACTCCCGTGCGAACCCCGGAACGAAGATCAGCTTGGGCTGGCATTCGATTTTCTGGCCGATCAGCCGGCTATGTTTGACGAGCGTAAAAAAGTAACGACAGGCCATGCCAATGGCGTCATTACCATCAACATCGCCGAAGCAGACCCGGTGGAACGCGAGCGGATGCGCAACCAGATGGCCGAGCCGTATCGCACTGTTTTAGGGCATTTTCGCCATGAGTCCGGACACTATTACTGGGATCTGCTTGTCCGGAGTAGCCCGTGGCTGGGCAAATTCCGGGACCTTTTTGGTGATGAGACCAGAGACTACAGGCAAGCGCTGGACCAGCATTACCAATACGGCCCGCCATCTGACTGGCAAAGCCGATACATCAGCGCCTATGCCGGCAGCCATGCCTGGGAGGACTGGGCAGAGACCTGGGCACACTATCTGCATATGGTGGATGCATTGGAAACGGCCTGGCAGTTTGGCCTGCGGCTACACGCCCAACAGAGCCCGACAACAAGCAACGAACCTGGTCCGGCGTTTGATCCCTACCTGGCAGGCGATTTCGATGCGCTGATCAGGCATTGGTTGCCTTTGACGCTTGCGCTCAACAGCCTGAACCGAAGCATGGGGCACGACGACGCCTACCCCTTTGTGCTGGCGCCTGCGGTGGTGGAGAAGCTCCGTCTGGTGCACCAGATCGCTCACGGACGTTAATGAAAGGATCCCGAATGAAAAAGAACAAAGCGATTGACTGGAAAAACTACGATCCCAACGACTTCTACGATGAGCTGATCGCTGCCAAAGGGAAGCCCAGACGAGCCGCGACGGCGATTACCGACTACCTGGGCAATCTCGGGTCCGAGGAGATCCAGGCGCGCCAGCAGGCTGCCGAACTGGCGATACTGGAGATGGGGATCAGTTTCACCATCTACAGCGAGGGCGAGAATATCGACCGGGCCTGGCCTTTCGATATCATTCCCCGGGTGATCTCGCTCCGGGAGTGGGAAAACATTGAACAAGGGCTGGCCCAGCGCCTGACGGCCCTCAACATGTTCATTAACGATATCTACAACGACCAGAATATCGTCAAAGACAAGGTCATTCCCAAGTACGTGTTCGCCAACTCCAAGAACTTCCGCGAGCAGTGCCGTGGTTTTACGCCGCCACTGGGGGTCTGGGCCCACATCTGCGGATCGGATCTGGTGAGAGACAAGGACGGAAAGGTATATGTTCTTGAGGACAACCTGCGGGTTCCTTCCGGTGTTTCCTACATGCTGGAAAATCGCCAACTGACCAAGCGGGTGTTCCCGGAACTGTTCGACAACAACAGTATCCTGCCGGTGGATGACTACACCAACCAGCTGTTCGACATGTTGGCGTCGATTTCTCCAAGGCCCCAGGATCATCCAAGAATTGCGGTACTCACCCCGGGGATTTTCAATTCGGCCTATTTCGAGCACTCGTTCCTGGCGCAGCGCATGGGGGCCGAGCTGGTGGAGGGGGCTGATCTGGTCGTTGGTGAAGACGATTGCGTGTACATGCGCACAGTAGAGGGCCTGGAGCGCGTGGACGTGATCTACCGGCGCATTGATGACGACTTTCTGGACCCGGAAGTCTTTCGGGCAGACTCTACCCTGGGCGTGCCGGGCCTGATGCGAGCCTGGCGCAATGGCAAGGTTGGCCTGGCCAACGCGCCCGGTGCCGGTGTGGCTGATGACAAGGTGATCTACGCCTTTGTGCCAGACATGATCCGCTATTACCTCGATGAGGAGCCGATCATCCCCAACGTGCCCACCTATATGTGCGTGAACAAACAGGACCAGGAGTATGTGCTCGAGCACCTGGACGAGCTGGTGGTCAAACCGGCGAACGAGTCTGGTGGTTACGGCATGCTGGTGGGGCCGCATTCCACCAAGAAGCAGCGCACCGAATTTGCCCGTCTGATCAAGAAGAACCCACGCAACTACATCGCCCAGCCCACGTTGAGTCTGTCGGTCGCTCCCACGCTGTGCGACGAGGGTTTGGCGCCGAGGCACCTGGATCTGCGGCCTTTCGTGCTGCAGGGCGTGCGAACCTACGTTACCGCCGGCGGGCTCACGCGGGTGGCGATGCGCAAGGGCTCCCTGGTGGTGAATTCTTCCCAGGGCGGTGGAAGCAAGGATACCTGGATCGTGGACGAGGAGAATTGATGTGCTGTCACGTGTAGCGGAAAGACTGTACTGGATGGCCCGATACCTTGAACGGGCCGAGAACAGCGCCCGGATGATCATGGCTTTCAATTCCCTGGCGCTGGATATGCCGCGGGAAAGCCAGCTGTCCTGGAAGAGCCTGGTAGCGGTTACCGGCATGGAAGCCCTGTTCGATCAGCACCATCAGAAAGCAGATGAGCGCAATTGTGTGAAGTTTCTGATGGCAGACAGCTACAACCCGAGTTCCATTGCTTCCTGCATCAAGGCCGCCCGGGAGAATGTGCGTACCACACGGGATCAGGTGCCGACCGACGCCTGGGAAGTCATCAATGAGCTTTATCGATACATCCAGGAGCACATGGATCAGGGGATAGGTAAACGGGCGAGATACGAATTCCTGAACGAAATCGTTGGCCGCTGCCAGATGCTCAACGGCCTGCTGGCTGGGTGTATGAGTCATGACGAGGGCTACGACTTCATCCGGGTCGGGCGCAACCTTGAGCGGGCAGACATGGCCACGCGACAGATTGAGGTGGGTGCCTTACAGTTCCTCGATGGCTGGGATGGCACCGAAACCTACGGCGGGCTCTTGTGGACCAGCGTTCTGCGCTACCAGAGTGCCTTCCAGATGTACCGTCACAACGTGCGACGCAAGGTCAGTGGGCCTCTGGTGATTCGCTTCCTGTTGCAGAACGAACCCTTCCCGCGCTCGGTGCTGCACAGTCTCAGCGAAGTGGCCGGTGCCCTCAGTCGCCTGCCCAGGAACGAAATTCCGCTGCGCACGGCACTGCAGGCAGTCCGTCATACCCGTGAAGGCGACGTGGATGCGTTAATCCGCAAGGAGGACGTGATCCTGTTCCTGGAGAACCTGCAGCTGGACATCGGTGAACTTCACGACGACATTGCAGAGACCTGGTTTCCTGTCTACGAGACAGCCTGAAACTCCCAACACTATTCGCCTGCGAGATAGGTTCCATGTCGATTCACGTTGCCCTGTGTCACACCACTCACTATCGCTACGAGCGCCCCATCACCCTGGGGCCGCAGATCGTTCGCTTGCGCCCCTGCCCGCATGCGCGAACCCGGATTCTCAGTTACTCATTGAAGGTTGAGCCCGAAGGTTACTTCCTGAACTGGCAACAGGACCCGCAGGCCAACTATCTGGCCCGTCTGGTGTTCCCGGAAAAAACCAACGAGCTGAAGATCACGGTGGACCTGGTTGCTGAGATGGCCGTGATCAACCCGTTTGATTTCTTTCTGGAACCCCGGGCGGAGACCATTCCCTTCGACTATGAGGAATGGCAGACGGCGGAGCTGGCGCCTTACTTGCAGAAACTGCCGGAAACACCGGAATTCCGGAAATGGATGGCCACCATAGACCGCAAGGAAAGGCCCAGCGTGGATTTCCTGGTGGGCGTAAATCAGCGGCTTGCCAACCGGATTGATTATCTGATCCGGATGGAGCCGGGTGTCCAGACGCCGGAAGAGACCCTGAAAAAAGGCTCCGGATCCTGTCGGGATTCCACCTGGTTGCTGGTCCAGACGCTGCGGCACCTGGGCCTGGCGGCGCGGTTCGTGTCCGGCTACCTGATTCAGCTCAAGGCGGACCAGAAAGCCCTGGATGGTCCCTCGGGCGCGGAGGAAGACTTCACTGACCTGCACGCCTGGTGCGAGGTCTTCCTGCCCGGCGCCGGTTGGGTGGGACTGGACCCGACGTCTGGCCTGTTTGCCGGTGAAGGGCATATTCCGCTGGCCTGCAGCCCGGATCCGTCCTCGGCGGCTCCCATTTCCGGCATGGTGGAAGACTGCGAGGTGAAATTTGAGCATCAGATGGGCGTCCAGCGCATCTGGGAAGCGCCGCGGGTGACCAAACCCTACACCGAGGAGCAGTGGCAACGCATTGTGGATCTTGGCCATGAGGTGGATCAGCGACTGACCGAGCTGGATGTGCGCCTGACCCAGGGCGGTGAACCCACCTTCGTGGCCAATCACGACCGTGATGAGCCGGAGTGGAACACCGAGGCTATGGGCCCCACCAAGCGGAAAAAGGCCATTGAGCTCTACCACCGGATGCGGGACCGCTATGGTGCCGGTGGCCTGGTGCACTTCGGCCAGGGCAAGTGGTACCCGGGCGAGCCGTTGCCGCGGTGGTCACTGAACTGCTTCTGGCGCAAGGATGGTGAGCCAATCTGGCAGGATGAACGGTGGCTGGCGGACGAGCGTACTGAAGGCAAGGCAAGCCCGGAAGATGCTCACCGGTTTTTGGCAGCCCTGGCGAAGGAACTGGGTGTCGATGAAAAGCACGTGTTCCCGGGGTTCGAGGATGCCTTTTATTACCTGTGGCGGGAACGACGGCTGCCGGTCAACGTCGATCCCTTTGATGCCAAGCTTGAGAATGCCCTTGAGCGGAAGCAGCTTCAGCAGATATTCAGCCGGGGTCTGGATGAGCCCGTTGGCTACGTGCTGCCACTGCGTGTTTCCGAAAAGGAGAAGGCCTGGGAGACCGGACCCTGGTTCCTGCGCAGCGAGCGCTGCTATCTGATTCCGGGCGGCTCACCCATGGGCCACCGACTGCCGCTGGACAGCCAGCCCTGGGTGGAAGAAGCGGATTACGCCTGGATACACGAGCAGGACCCGTTTGCCCCCCGTGGTCCGTTGCCCGCCAGTGAGCAGATCCGTCAATGGAACAGCCGAAGCCAGTCTGGCCAGCCGTCTTCGGAGCGGAAGCCGCCGGCAAAAGGCAAGTCGGCCCCCGAGATTGTCCGCACGGCCCTGTGTGTTGAGCCCCGGGAGGGCATCCTTCGCGTTTTCATGCCGCCGCTGGCGGAGCTGGAACCCTATCTTGTGCTGGTCTCGGCCATCGAGAAAACCGCCGCAGAGCTCAAACAACCGGTCTTGCTGGAAGGCTATGAGCCACCTTCCGACCCACGGTTGAGTCATTTCCGGATTACCCCGGACCCGGGGGTGATCGAAGTGAATGTACAGCCGGTCAAGACCTGGGACGAACTGGTTGAACAGACCGAGACGCTCTATGCAGACGCCTACGAATGCCGGCTCACGTCCGAGAAGTTCATGATGGACGGCCGTCATACCGGCACCGGTGGCGGCAACCATTTTGTGTTGGGTTCGCAAAAGGCCGAGGATTCTCCGTTCCTGCGGCGCCCGGATCTGTTGCGCAGCCTGATCAGCTACTGGCATAACCATCCCAGTCTGTCCTACCTGTTTTCCGGCCTGTTCATCGGCCCCAGCTCCCAGGCCCCCAGGATTGACGAGGCCCGTAACGACCATGTCTTCGAAATGGAGCTGGCCTTCAAGGAGATGGAGCGGTTATGCCCGGTGGGCAAGAAAATCGCGCCCTGGATGGTGGACCGCTTGCTCCGGGACCTGCTCACCGACGTAACCGGCAATACCCACCGGGCCGAGTTCTGTATCGACAAGCTCTATTCCCCGGACGGTCCGGGCGGGCGTCACGGTTTGCTGGAGCTGCGTGCCTTCGAGATGCCGCCCCATGCCCGCATGAGCCTGACCCAGCAACTGCTGTTGCGCGCGCTGGTGGCACGCTTCTGGGAGCAACCCTACAAGCCGCCAGGGCTGGTGCGCTGGGGCACCGAACTGCACGACCGGTTCCTGCTGCCTCACTATGTCTGGCAGGATTTCGAAGATGTGATCGACGATATGAAGGCCCGTGGTTACCCGCTGGAGAGCGAGTGGTTCGCGCCCCATTTCGAGTTCCGGTTCCCCCGGATCGGCGACTACAAGGTCAAGGGCATCACCCTTGAACTGCGATCCGCCCTGGAGCCCTGGCACGTCACCGGTGAGCACGGTGCAATTGGTGGCACTGCCCGTTATGTGGATTCCTCCCTGGAGCGTCTGCAGGTGAGGGTGCGCGGTGCTGCGCCGGATCGTTACCAGATCACCTGTAATCAGGTGCCTCTGCCACTTCAGCCTACCGGCATGGTGGGCGAGTCGGTCGCCGGGGTCCGTTACCGGGCCTGGCAGCCGTCGCAGTGCATGCACCCGACCATCGGGGTGGATGGGCCGCTGGTGTTTGATATCGTGGACACCTGGAACGAACGCAGTCTGGGCGGGTGTGAGTATCACGTGACCCATCCCGGTGGCCGGAATTTCGAGACGCTGCCGGTGAATTCGTTCGAGGCTGAAGGCCGCCGTATGGCGCGTTTCTTCCGGATGGGGCACAGCTCAGGCCAGCAACCCCTGCGGCCGGTGCCGGAGCACCGGGAGTTCCCGTTCACCCTGGATTTGCGGTATCACAAATAACATGTGTGAACTTACCGTTTGATACTGGCTCAGGGGGCTGGAAAGCGGCTATGCTTCCAGCTCATTGACTAACGGAGCCCGAATTCACGGTGGCGAAGCAGCGCGCAGTAACGGACATCCTCCGCCAGTACCATCCGGTGCCGGATCGGTTTGATGAGCTTGGTTCCCTGGGTTCCGGGCCAAAGCCCCATTGGCGGCCGTTGTTGCAACAGTTGAACCTTGAATCGGTTGCCGGTCTCAATCTCAGGGCTCAGGCGGTTTCCAGCGCGATTGCCGAAGACGGGGTAACCTACAACGTCTACGAGGATCCCCGTGGCGATACCCGGCCCTGGGAAGTCGATCTGCTGCCGCTGGTTCTGGGCGCGGATGAGTGGCAATGGCTTTCGAAAGCGGTCGCCCAGCGAGCTGAACTGCTGGATAGCGTTCTGGGCGATCTGTATGGCGAACAGGCGTTGCTCAAAGAGGGCTTGATGCCGCCGGCCCTGGTTTACGGTCAGGCTGGTTTTCAATGGCCCTGCCAGGGCATACAGCCGGTGAGTGGCCGCTTCCTTCACCTTTATGCGGTGGATCTGGCGCGGGCGCCGGATGGCGGCTGGTGGGTGATGGCGGACAGGACCCAGGCCCCTTCGGGGGCGGGTTACGCCCTGCAAAACCGGTTGGTCATCTCCCGGGCGTTCCCCGCGCCCTTCCACAACCTGCCAGTGACCAACCTGGCGGAATTCTTCCAGGGGTTCCAGAACAGTCTTGCGAGCATGTCTCCGGCGCGAAATGAGACCGCGTTGTGTGTGCTTCTGACACCGGGCCGTTTTAACGAAACCTATTTCGAACACGTATTTCTTGCCCGCTACCTCGGTTTACCTCTGGTGGAAGGTCAGGATCTCACCGTGCGCGATGACACCGTCTACCTGAAAACACTTCAGGGCCTGCGTCGTGTGCATGCCATCTATCGCCGGCTCGATGATGGCTTTTGTGATCCGCTGGAACTCCGGGCCGATTCCGTGCTGGGTATCCCGGGCTTGCTGGGTGCTGTGCGAGCCGGCAAAGTGCTGATGGCAAACGCCCTGGGCTCCGGCGTTCTCGAAAGTGCGGCTCTGTTCGGTTTTCTGCCGGAGATTTCAAAAAAACTGCTGGGTTCACCTCTGGCTATGCCATCCGTGGCCTCCTGGTGGTGTGGTGAGAAACCCGCGTTGGACTATGTCATTGAGCACCTCGACGAACTGGTCATCAAACCGGCATTTGCGAGTATGCGCATGGAGCCGGTGTTCGGGTATCAGATGAGGGGGGCAGAACGGACCGCACTGATCAAGAAGATGAATGCCCACCCCCATGCTTTTGTCGGGCAGGAGTTGGTTCACCTTTCTCAGGCCCCGGTCTGGAAGGGTGATCAGAATCAGCCGCTGGCAACCCGGTCTATTGGCCTGCGCCTGTTCGCGGCGGCCACGCCCTCCGGCTGGCGGGTGATGCCCGGTGGATTGACCCGTGTCGCCATGGATGAGGGCGTGGAGGTCATCTCCATGCAGCGGGGCGGGTTGTCGAAGGATACCTGGGTACAGTCGCGTTACACCGCGCCTTCCAAATCGCTGATCAAGAAACGGTTGCAGGTTTCCGACCTGCTGGATGGCGAGCGGGACACGCCGTCCCGTGTGGGCGAAAATCTGTTCTGGATGGGCCGGCATTCTGAGCGGGCGGAAGGCACGGCTCGCTTGCTGAGGGCAGCGTTCAACCGGTTGTCGGGGCACGATCAGGCCAGCGAGGAGGCTCTGCTTGGGCTCCAGCAGGCGGCCGAGCAGTTCGGCACGCTTCCTGAGCCGGAAAAAGATGTCGTACCCGAGCCTCTCCCCGAGGCTTTGCTGAGAGCAGTAAGTGACCAGGAATCCCCGGGGTCGATTGCGTCGATCATCCAGGCCTTGCTGTTCAATGCCAGCCAGGTCCGGGATCGGTTGTCCACAGACAACTGGCACACACTCAACCGGGTGGGGAAACCTCTCAGTCCGGCGCCGGCGACGCCAGAACAATCAATCCGGGCGTTGAATCTGGTGTTGCTGGATTGCATCTCACTGGCTGGATTTGCCATGGATGACATTACGCGGGACGCCAGTTGGGTTTTCCTGGTGATCGGGCGGCGCCTGGAGCGGTTGGCCAATCTGTGCACCCTGATTTGTGTGCCGCTGTTCAGTGACCGCTTCAGTCGTAACGCCATGCTGGAGTGGCTGCTGGAAGTAGCAAACTCGGAAGTGACCTACCGGACCCGATATCGCCGGACGCCAGAGCTTCTGGGGGTGCTTCACACCATTGTGATCGACGCGAGCAACCCCCATTCTGTGATGTTCCAGTTGCGCCAGTTGCAGAAGGATTTACCCGAAATGGGTCAGAAAACCGGACAGCTGTTTTCCCCTGATCTGAATGACTCCCTGCGTCGTTTACAAGGGTTGGATCTGCACCCGTTTGAGCGCAAGCACCCGGATCAGGCCTGCGAAGCTCTGGCAGAGCTCTTGTGTGATATCCGGTCAGAAGCCTATCGTGTATCGGATGAAATCCAACGGCAGTGTTTTATTCACACCCGGTATTCCGACCGGCCGGTGAAAGCGGATTAAGGCGCCTGTCATGACATTTGTCCGTTACCATGTGCGTCATGAGACCCTCTACCACTACGACCAGGTGGTGGGTGAGTCTCATCACCTGCTCAGGCTGACGCCACGAGCGCTGCCCTGGCAGCGGAATCTTGAGCATCACCTGGCGATCTCACCGGACCCATCGGCACGTCGTTCCTTCCTGGACTGCTTTGGCAACCGGATTACCAAGATTCATTTCACTGGTGATCACGACTATCTGGAGATCATCAGCGAGTTCTGGGTGGAACTGCGCGATCGACCGAAACCGTCGGCAACTGCGGCAAAAGTACCCTGGGAAAGCGTGCGTGACAGCCTGCGGTATCGGGCGGACAGGACGTTTTCGCCGGAACATCTCGAAGCCACGGCGTTCCGGTTTGTGTCCACCAATGTGCCCATCGATTCCCAGTACGCCGCTTATGCACGCGAGGCATTTCTCCCCGAACGCCCCCTGGTGGAAGCAACGGATGCACTGATGCGGATGATCCATCGCGACTTCCGCTTCGATGCGACGGCGACCGAAACCTTCACCCCGGTGGAGCAGGCGTTCAAGGCCCGTCGTGGGGTTTGCCAGGATTTCTCCCATATTATGATCGCCTGCCTGCGTTCGGTGGGACTGGCGGCCCGTTACATGAGTGGCTATATCCTGACTCACCCGCCCGAAGGAAAGGAGCGGCTGGTCGGTGCCGATGCCACCCATGCCTGGGTGGCGGTGTTCGTGCCGGATTTCGGTTGGCTGGAGTTGGACCCCACCAACGCGCTGAGGCCCGACCTGGAGCACATTACCCTCGGCTGGGGGCGAGACTTCTCCGATATAACGCCGATGCGGGGCGTGTTGCTGGGCGGTGGTGACCATGAACCGGAGATTGCTGTGACCGTTGTTCCGGAGGAGGAGTTTGCCTCGCTATACGGTGATGGAGAAACCTACCTGGAAGAACTCTCTCCCTGAGTTGAGGTCGTCATTCATTGCCAGGGCTGGAACAAAAGCGTTTTTCTAGCCCTTTCTCGCCAGCCGCTCCAACGTCAACAACGTATCGGTGTAACGAGCAAATCGTGCCAGATACTCCGGTGACAACGTCTGCATTTCAGCAATAGCCCGGCTTACCAACCGATGCGCGTTCATCGGCCCCGCTTCTTTCGGAGTGCTTTCAATGGCGTGTTGAATTCGCTCGGCAATAACGTGATGGCCCTGGTTCGTCTGGGCTCTGATCATGGCTTTCAGGGGGCGCGGGTTATTGGGTGCTGAGGCTGGATGTGCCTTTGGCGGCTCTTGTGGCGACGGTCCGAATACCCGTTGTTCCAGAACCGTCTGCGGTGCTTCAACCGATGCCTCTGGGGTTTCATTCAGCTGGTCCAGCAACCCGGAAAGAGGCGAATTGCCGCCGACATCGGGAGTGGGCTCATCGCGCTGCCCGGCACTGTCCAGCCTTGTCTGATAGTCCGATATCGCCTGTTCCAGCTTCCGCCAGTGCGTCGTTCCCTTATGCAGCCCCTTTGAGCGCAGTCTTCGCTCGAAAGACTCCAGATAGCGGAACCGAACCGGGTCATTCTGATCGGCGCCGTTTTGCCTCAGGCTTTCCAGCAAGGAGGGGCCGGGGGCTTCGCTCATGGTCAATCACCTTCCCCGGTTTCAGTATTCTCAGCCGACGAAGGCGCCCGTGGCACGGTACTGATTTCCACCCGCCGGTTCTGGGCCCGGGATTCGGCATCGACGTTGGGTACTGCCGGGTGGTGAGGACCAAAGGCGGCAGCGAATACCCGGTCATTGGGCAAACCCAGCTCTGTGAGGGTTCGGGTAACCGTCAGGGCCCGCTGAGCCGACAGGCCCCAGTTGTCCTGATAACGATTGCCCGGATGCATCGGCAAGTCGTCGGTGAATCCGCTCACCATCAGCAGTTCATCGTGCTGTTCCAGGTAGGCCTGTAACGGGCGAATCAGTGATTCCAGTACTTCTTCACCTTCGGCCTGCAACTGGTCTGAATTCAGCTCGAACAATACGTTCCCGCTGATGCCGATACGGCCATCGCGGAACGTCACCAGACCTTTGGTGAGAGGGTCTTCGAGAGCTTGCTCCAGGGCCATCCGGCGCTGCTCTTCGGCTTCCCGCTTCTCGATTTCCTCGGCCAGGGACTGGCTGAGCTCCAGCTGAATGCCGATCACCCACACAAGAATCAGCGCCAGAATACCCACCAAAGCAGCCATCAGGTCCGAGAAAATGGCCCAGACCGGTGCCGATTGCTGTTCGCCGCCTTCCAGCTGTTCCATCACCCGGCCTCGCTGGATTCTGCCCGGCGCAGTGCCGCAGCGGCATCAATCACATCTTTCTGGGCACTGACGCTGAGATCAATCACCTCGCGGGCCTGGGCGACGTAGTAGGCCAGTTGCTCATCGTGCCGATTGCCGGCCTTGTCCAGCGCTGCCTGGATGTCCGCCAGGCCGGCGATGACCTGCTGGTTGGACTGGCTGAACAGCTCAATGGCCTGCATGAACGCATCGCTCAGGGCGCCGACTTCCTGGCTGCTGCCGGTAATGTCGTTGCCCAGTTTGCCCAGTTGCTGGCTCTGTTCCTGGATCAGGGTGTTGAAGCGCTCGCTGATGCCGGTCAGGGTTTCGCCGGCGCCGCGGATCAGCGTATCCACCGCCTCCCGCTGACTGTCAGCGGTGCTGCGCTGGTTCTCCAGCAGGGTGTCCAGCTCCTGAACCAGTCGCTGGCGTTCCTCCAGCAGCTCGTTTTCCCGCTCGCTGTTGCGGGCGATTTCCGACTGCAGCTGTCGGATCACCTCGGCGGCGGCCTTCGGTGTTTCCGAAGCCGTCTCAATCAGGCGGGTCATGGGCGCTTCCAGTGCAGTGCCCAGCTCACTCAGGTGGCGTGCTGCTGTGGCTTCCAGTTGTTCCATTCGCTCGTTTGCAGCCCGGGCTCGTTCGCTTTCCTGTTCCCGGAGTTGATCGAGCTGAGCGCCAACGGTGCTGAGCAGTTCCGCCAGCCCGGCCTGTTGCTGCTCAATCAACCCGGTGCTGCTGGTCTGGAAATGGCTTTGGTATTGAGTCAGCGCCTCATTGAACGCTGCCAGCATGTCGTCACTTTGAGCCTGCTGTCGGGCCAGACCGGCCTGCCAGTGTTGCGACACCTCAGCTCCGGCATTGTTCAGGCGTTCACAGCTCTGTACCAGTTGTTGCTGTTGTTCCTTGAGCCAGGTTTGGTGCTGGTCGTTGATGGCGCCAAGCCAGGTGTGGAGTTGTTCCTGCAACTGGCTTTGACTTTGTTCGTTCTGCTCTGAGAGGGTCGCCAACGTCTCCTGGTTCTGGGCCTGTTGTGCAATCAGATTCTGCTGCCAGCGTTCGCCCGCCTCCGTGGTAACTGCCTGAAACCCGGAGATCAATTCCGTGAGTTGTTCACGGGCATTATCTGCCCAGCTTTGTTGCAGGCCGTGAGCATCCTTCTGAAGTTGCTCCAGGGCCTGGACAACTATGGGCTCAATCCGCTCTGACGCCTGCTTTGCAGTGTTGTCCAATGCCGTTGTCAGGGAGTTGGCTACGGAGTCGGCCAGGGTCTGATAGTGGCGGCCGACCGTGCTGTGGAATTCCTGCTGGTTGTGAGTCAGGGACTGTTCCAGTTGCTGGCCAAGTTGCTCCATGCGCGCCGTCATGCGTTCCATGGCCGAGGCCATTTCGGGCAGGGCTTTGGCCTGGCTTTCCAGTGCCTGAAACGCCTGGTGGCGTTGATGATCTGTAGATAGATGATGCAGCTTGTCTCGCAGCGTACTATCCAGGGTGCGGGACGCCTGCAACCGGTCCCGGCGGCTCAGGGTAGAGGCCAGCCCCAGCATGGCGGAGGCGGCGACGCCGGCAATGGAGGTGCCGAAGGCGAGACTCAAACCGGCAATCGGAGCGGCCAGTGCGCTGCGAATAGCGCTCAGTTCGGTGCTGTTATCCAGGGCCGAGGCGGCGCCGCCAAGGGTCACAATCATGCCCGCAAAGGTGCCCAGCAGGCCCAGCATCACCAGCAGGCCGGTCAGGTAGGGTGTCAGTTGCGGGCCGGGTAATGCGGCGGCATGGCCCTCGATTCGCCGTTGCACCGGGAACTGCATCGGGGCGGGCAGTGTGCCAAGCCAGTGGTTAACCTGCTCCTGGCTTTCAGGTAACTGATGAACCTGTGCGTTCAGTTCGCGGGTCTGTCGGCGGAAATTCACCAGTTCGCCAAAGCCGAGACAGTAAACGGCGCCAATCAGCCCGGTAAACGCCAGCGCCAGCAGGTCGGAACCGACAAATCCGGCACCAATCCAGGCTACCACGGCCAGGCCGATGGCAAACGCCAGGGTAAAGAACAGTTTACTCATGGGGTGTTGTTAACCTCTTTGTGGCAAGCCTCCAGCAAACCCAGAACCGGTTCCAGCCGAACATCCAGTTCAGCGAGTAACAAAGACTGCGCTTCCTCGCAGTAACGGTGGAACCAGTCGGCCGTTGTGGCCGGGGTAGGGCTTTGCTCCGGGGTGGTCGATCGGTGCTCGAATCGTTGTTCAAGTACCTTGGGAATATGGGAAAAACACTGTGCGGTATACCCGGCCATCGTTTGATCAAACACCGCGTCCAATTCGGCCAGGTGAGCCAGCTTCGGGCCCTGATCTTTCATCGATTTTTGAACCTTGTCCCGCAACTGACGGCTGTTGGCCGCCACTTTGCGTTGGAGTGCGAGCCAGGCATTGAGAGCGGCTTCAAGCTCGGGTTCACCATCAAACTCCAGATCTGAGCCAAACCCGCGAATACGCTGAACCAGTGCCCTGCGTATCGTCGTCAGCTCCTCGGTTAACCGGTCTACCACGGCGCCCTGAGGCGTGCCTGGCTGTTTCGCCCGATAACCAATGGCCGCATCCAGGGTCATGGTGTCGCCCAGGCCGAACAGCCGGCTCAGTCGCTCTGCAAAGCAGGGCAACTGGCTGCCATCCAGCGTTGTCGCTGAATCATCCAGTTGGCGCAATAGCCTGGCTCTGGGACCAGTATTTGCCAGAGGTTGCGAGGGCATTGGCTGGGGTTTCACTCCGGTTTCCGCACAGGTAGCGTTCAAAGCTCGCTATTCTACTGGCTAAGCGGAGTGAATGATAATGACTGTAGCGTGAGATATGAGCGCCTATCTGGCCTCAGGCACCGGCTCAGGCCGGCGCCAGGCAACCAGGAAAATTATCAGCCCGGCCACGGCGGTTGCAGCCCCTACGTAGCCCGTGGATTGCCAGCCGAAGCCGGCGGTAATGGCCAGCCCGCCAAGCCATGGGCCGAGGGCGTTGGCGAGATTGAACGCGGCGTGATGAGAGGCGGCGGCCAGGGTCTGGGCGCCGGTGGCTACGTCCATCAGGTGGGTTTGCAGAGCCGGGCCCAGCGCCACCATCAATGCGGTCAGGAAGCAGACTACGAGTAACACGGGCAATGAGCCTGTGGCAGACGGAAAGACGCTCAGAATCATGGCGCTGAACACCAGGATCACGCCAACGGCCCGGAATTGCAGGCGGTCAAACAGCCAGCCACCAAGCAGGTTGCCTACAAAACCGCCCATCCCGAACACCACCAGGGCCACCGGAATCCAGACCGCATCCACTCGTGTGACTTCCAACAGCGTCGGGGCAAGGTAACTGAACACCGCGAACATGCCTGCGAAGCCGATAGCGCCAATGGCCAGCGCAAACCAGATTTGTGGTTTGTTAAAGGCGCGGACCTCGCTTAACGGGCTGTGCCTTTGTTCCTGTGGATTTTTGGGCAGGAACAGGGCAACCAGCACTACGGTGAGTAACGACACCAGGCCAACAAAACCAAAGGCGTAGCGCCAGTTCATGGATTGCCCCATCACCGTGGCCAGGGGGTTGCCGATCAGCAGTGCAAGAGTCAGCCCCATCATGATCTGGCTCACCGCCTTGGCCCGCTTGTGTACCGGCACCAGTGAGGCTGCCACGAGGGCCGCAACACCAAAGTAGGCGCCATGGGGCAGTCCGGCGATAAACCGGAAAACCAGCAGGGATTCGTAATTGCTGGCCAGGGCACTGGCCAGGTTGCCCAGCGCGTAGAAGGACATCAGTAGTATGAGCAACTGCCGCCGGAACAGTTGCGCGCCGAGAATGGCCAGAATGGGCGCACCGACCACCACGCCCAGCGCATAGGTGGAGATAAGATGGCCTACTTGTGGTTCAGAAACGCCGAGATCCTGAGCAACATTGGGCATCAATCCCATAATGGCGAATTCACCGGTACCGATACCAAAGCCGCCCATCGCCAGCGCAAAGACGATCAGCCAGGTCGGAAGGCCCGAATCGGGATTGTGGGTGGCGGCGCTCAATCTGATCTCCTTGATTCCATCAGGGAAGAGAAAGCCCGCCATTGTCAGGATTGGGTGCTCTAACGGCTATAAGCGATTATGAGGATGGACGTTAGCTTGCTAATTCAAGCCGTAGCGGCGTTCGCGCTCAAACCGGAAAAAGCCCTCTTCCTCTTCCCGTTCGATGGTCGGGGCAGAAAACCCGAAATGTTCCTGGCGAAGATCCGTTAACGCAGCCTCCAGTTGATCGCCGTTCAGGCGGTTCTCCAGGGCGCGTCTTTCGGCCATATAAGTTTTGCCTTTCTGCCATTTTTCCTCCCGGCGCTGGTCTTCCTCGGCCAACTGGCGAACGGCCTCTTCGGAGTAGCCTATCTGGCGGCGCAGAGCGTTGATGGCTTGCTGGCGTTTGTCTGCAGGCAGGCTGGCGAGTTGCTGTTGAACGCTGTCCATGGAGAACAGGGCGTGGCCGGTCGCACCGGAACCCGCCAGTTGCCGGGCCAGATCGGCACCATAGAGTTCGTCTGCGGTGGTCTGTAGCTGGTGAGCCAGTTCGGTCAGTGGCATCTGGTTGGCCTGGTCCAGCCGCGCCAGAGTCTGCTGGAACTGGTCCGATTTGGCTTCCACCGGGTTCTGCTCCTCGGCCCAGATCTGGCTTGCCAGGGGGCCGAAAATCGCTTCGCGTTGCTGCCAGAGCTCGGCGTAGCGTTCCATGTCCGGCAACCCCTGTAAACGAAGCTCGTGATTGTCGAGCCATCGGTTGTACAGGTCCAGCTTGGCCAATAACGCGAAAATGCTGTCGGCCAGTTCTGGAAAGGCCGTGGTGATGGCGGACTGGAAAAGCTCGTCACCGGAATCCGGATAACGCGCCAACAGGTTTCGGCGTTCGTTATACAGACGTGCCTGGGTGGCCGGCTCGGTGATGGTGTCGCCGTAGAGTTCCAGGTACTTAACGGCCAGTTCAACAACGCGTTGGTCGCCGCTTTGGGTTGGCTCGGTGGTGGGCGTCGCTGTCGCACGCGAGGGGGTGGAACCATTGGGTGCTTGCATAGCCGCCGGCTTTGATGACTGGGGCCAGTAATGAAAACCGCCCGCAATCACTAAGGCCAGGGCACCGAGCGCCAATACGGAATTGAGTGGTTTCATTGCAGCGGTCCTGCTATTGGTTTTGCCGTATGCGGTCCCGGCCGCCGTTCGGCCGGGACACCTGGGGCTCAGAGGAGCGGTTGCAGTTTGGGCCAGATCAGATCAGCGATCTTTTTCGAACCGCTATCCGCCGGGTGGATACCATCAAAGATGATGTCGCGGTCGTTGATTACCCAGCGCGGATCCACAAATGTGCAGTCCAGTACCGAGTTCTCGCAGGCCTTGGCCAGTGTGGCATTGCCGTAGTCCACCGCCTCTTTCATGTCATCCAGCCGGAACAGGCCGTTCTTGGTGTAGTAGTAGCCGGTGAGAATGCCCTTCTGAACGCCGGCTTCCGCCATCTCGTTCAGGAAATCCACGCCTTCCACATAGATATCATCGATGAAATCCCGGCATTGCTGGCTCAGGCGCCCGAAGCGCCACCAGGGTGTCTTGCAGTTGTTGGAGTTGAAGGCAATCGCCGGAATCAGAATATCGTTCCCGCCGGCATCACCGACAATGGTTTTGATATCCGGGTTGTCTGTGACGGCTTCCCGGAACTGATTGGGAATAGACGGGGCAATCAGCTCACCGGACAGCTCTGCACCGGAGACCGTGTAGCGCCGGAAAGTCTCGCCGGCTTTTGCTTCCAGCTGATTCTGGATTTCACCGGAGAGGGCAAAGATGGAATCGCCAACGAAAACGACCTGGTCGTTATCGGCGTCGGTCACCTTGTCGTTACTGAGCAGATAGCCGAGTTCACTGCAGCCGGTAAACAGCAGTGCTGCGCCAAGTGCCACGGCTGGTTTGAGGGTTTTGCCCAGGAGATCGGGCAGGAACGAACGGTGTTCATTAATTGTCATTGTTTGAACTCCTTGTGTAAGGGATAGACGGTCCGTCTATGGGTACTGCCCTTTCAATATCGTCCATGGGCGCTGGTTTGCAGAATGGGAGAAGAGGCTGCGGAGTTGTCAGATCCGGCCATCAGTCGGTCATTGTGAACCGCCTCTCAGTGCTTGACCTGTCTCAAGTGGCGGTCAGCACTGGCTTGTATTTTTTCCATCAGCGTCAAATATAGGTAATCAGAGAAACCTATTTGCTCAGATGCGAGGAGCACCATGGATTTCAAAGACTATTACGCCGTCCTCGGTGTGAGTGAGTCTGCCACGCCCGAGGAAATCAAGAAGGCCTACCGTAAGCTGGCGCGGAAATATCACCCGGATGTCAGCAAAGAAGCCGATGCGAGCGACCGTTTTAAAGATGTGGGCGAAGCGTATGAAGTACTGAAGGACCCCGAGAAACGGGCCGAGTACGACCAGTTGCGCAAGTACGGCACCCGAGACGATGGTTCATTCCAGCCGCCACCGGGCTGGCAGAGTGCCTCCGGCTTTGGCGGCGGAGGATACACAGAGGCCGACGCTCGTCAGTTCAGTGATTTTTTTGAGGAAATCTTCGGCGGCGGCCGGCGTGGGGGCTTCGGTGGTGGCGGTTTTCGCCAGAGCATGAGAATGCGGGGTGAGGATGTGCATGCCCGGCTGGCCCTGTTTCTTGAAGAGGCCTTTAACGGTTGCGAGAAACAGGTGTCGTTTACGGTTCATGAACCCGATGACCAGGGCCGCCTGATACCACGCCAGAAAACCCTGAAAGTAAAGATCCCTGCGGGTATGCGGGAAGGGCAGCACATCCGGCTCAAAGGCCAGGGCGCGCCCGGCGTTGGTGGTGGTGAGTCTGGCGATCTGTTTATCGAAGTGGAACTGGCGCCACATCCACACTTCAGTATCGAGGGCCGGGATGTGCTGGTTACTGTGCCAATCTCCCCGTGGGAGGCCGCCCTGGGTGCGACGGTCACAGTACCAACGGTGAGCGGAAAGGTGAATGTGAAGGTACCGAAGGGGGCCACCAGCGGGCGCAAACTCCGGCTCAAGGGCAAAGGCTTCCCGGGTAAACATCCGGGCGACCAGATTGTGGTACTGCAAGTGGCCATGCCGGAACAGCACACGGCGGAAGCTGAAGCACTCTACGAGAAGCTGGCTGAGCTGGAGAAAGGCTTTAATCCGCGCAGCAAGCTGCACGTGTGAGGGAGGCGAACATGACGAGCAAAGACCGGATTCTGACGGTGGAAGTCACCGACACCGATGGCAGCACCTTCTCGCTTCGGGAAATCTGCGAACGCGGGGACTGCCATGCAGAGTTTGTGATCAAACTGGTGGATTATGGGGTCATTGCGCCACTGGACGAGGTGCCGGAAATGCGCCAGTGGCAATTCGACGTGGCCGCGCTGAGTCGCCTGCAGAAAGCGCTGCGCCTGCAGCGGGATCTCAAACTCAACCTGCCGGGGCTGGCGATGTCGCTGGAGCTGCTGGATGAAGTTCAGGACATGCGGCGGGAGGTGGACCGTCTGAACCAGCGCATTCGTCAACTGATGGGCGAGTAGGCGTATTATTGTCCCGGGGGCTGAACGCCTGTTTCAGCGCCCGGACTTTTCCAGTGCCTGTATTTCGGCGTAAATCTTTTCCGCCTCCTCCATCAGCGTGCCGTGACTACGCAAATCGCCATTACGCTGTGCATGCAGCGCTTTGGCGAGCTTGTCCTCATAGGCTTTCTGCAGTTTTTTCTTCGGGTCGCCCTTCAGAAATCCCAGCATGGCTGGCTTCTCCTCTTGTTCAGTGTTTCAGCATATACGCTGTCGGGCCGGCGTAGTTCACTCCAGAACCTGGATTGCTGCCCACATAGGCCCGCCTTTTGCTATACATAAAGACAGAAACTCGGCAGGGAGCCGGCTGTCGGTGTGCAGGATGCTTTGCGCGCGAACACTAGCGGAGTCCCTATGTCCATACGTTTTTTCAAACACCTCGTGACCAGCCGTCTGTTGCGGCCGGTGTTCATTGCGCTTCTGGTTGCTGGCCTGATACAGGTCGTTGTCAGCCAATGGTTGATATCGAACCAGGTTGAGCGGCTGGTCGAAACCGCAGGCACCGCGCTGGAAGCCAGCAGCAATAATGTCAGCGCCTCGTTTGGTGAAACCCGGGAAGATGTCCGGGGCCGGCTTGAGCGAATGCGCCAGAAAACCACCGACGAACTTTCCGCGGAACTCACCCGCCAGCAGACCGAGCAGCAGGAGCGTGTGGCCGGTAATGTTCGTACAGCCGTTATGGCGGAAGCCCAGGGGCTTGCCGAGGTGCTGGCTGCCGTCGCTGCGCCTCTGATCTGGGATCGTGACATCCCCCGCCTGACCGATCTGGTGGAACTGGCCGATGCCAGAGAGTCTGTTCTGTTTGCGATTTACTACGATCAGTACGGTGAACGTCTGACCCGCTATGTGGATCGCACGGACGATCGTGTTCGCACTCTTATGGAGCAGGGGGAAGGTCGTGGTGCTGCAAATCGGGTCCTGGATGCTGCCAGCCGGGATCCCGATGTGGTGATCATCAGCGCGGATATTGCGCCACAGGGTTCGGCTATTGGAGAGCTGAAACTTGGGTTGTCGCTTGAGGGCATCAATCGTGACCTGACTCAGCTAGAGGCGGAATTCGGAGCAACCATTGCGGGCAGTATTGATGCACTCAGGGAGACACTTGGCACCGAAACGGAGCAGGTGAACCAGCGGTTACAACAGCAGCTCGCAGCCATGGACACAGAAACCCGCACGAGCATGAATAACACCGTGCAGGCGTTGAATGACGAAGCCGAGAGTCTGTCCACCAAGCTGTCGCTTCTGGCGGTGGTGTCGGTCGTAACCCTTGTTGTGCTTGTGGCCCTGGTGCTGGGCGGCGGCGTATTGCCCAGGGTTTACCGCCTTAGCCAGGCGATCTGGGGGATTGCCGATGGCGAAGCCGATCTCACCCGGAGAGTCTCCCTTAAAGGCAATGACGAACTGACCGAAATGGGGCACGGAGTAAACCGGTTTATTGCTCGGATCCAGGAACTGGTCTCAGACGTCAAGGCGTCGGCAGAGTCCGCCGCCGGCCAGGCGCAGGCCCAGCGGGATATCAGTCGCCGCGCCGTGGCCGCGGTGAATCGTCAGGAGCAGGGTGTCGCCCAGGTTTCCGGCACCATGGAGATGATGTCGCGCAGTATTTCCGAAGTCGCCGGTGATGTGCAGGATATCGCCGGCGAAGTCCGGAATGTCAGCGCCGAAAGTGCGGCCACGGCGGAGATCTCCCGAGAAGTGCGTGATCGTCTCGACAGCGTCGTGCGGAACGTTGAGCAGGCGGTCGCGGCGGTCAATCAGTTGGATACCCAGAGCAAAGAGATTGGCTCGGTATTGTCCGTGATCGGAGCTATCGCGGAGCAGACCAACCTGCTGGCACTGAACGCCGCCATCGAAGCGGCGCGGGCTGGCGAGTCCGGTCGAGGGTTTGCGGTGGTGGCTGATGAAGTACGCACTCTGGCCAGCCGAACCCAGGAGTCGACCACCGAGATTCAGGCCATTATCGAAAGGTTGCAGCAGGGCAGTCGTCAGGCCGTCAGCACCATTAACGATGTGTCCGGTCAGGTCGCGGAATCCTCGGCGGAGTTCCACCGGGCCGACGAGCACTTCGACCGCATTAACCAACTGCTGGCCAGCCTTCAGCAGCGGGCCCTTGAGATCTCCGGGGTGGCGGAAGATCAGAGTGGGCACGCCAGTGAAGTCAGTGTCAGCGTGCGTGAAATTGCCGATTCCTCACGGGAAACCGTTGATTCCATAACGCATTCGGACGAGGCCAGCGGTGAAATAGCAAGCACCCTGTCGGCCCTGCAAACAAAGGCATCCCAGTTCCGGGTCTAGCAGACCCGGACACGTTTCCAGAAACGATTCACGAAATTTTCATTTTTCCTGACTGGACAAATTCAAAATTTGGGATTATTTTCCCATTTAATTATTTGGGAAAAATATCCCAATTATTGTGGCGCCGAAAAAACGCGCCGGATTCTGTCAAATCAGTCGGGAGAAGGAAGATGAAGCGCAACGGACTTTCAAAAGCGATCAAGTTGGTTCTGGTTGGTACCTTGGCCGGCGGCCTGGCCGCCTGTGGTGGCGGTGGCTCCGGCTCCTCCGGTTCAGTAGGTGCGAGTGGCAATGCCGAGGGCACCAGTGTTGGTGCGGTGACCGGTTTTGGTAGCGTGTATGTCAACGGAACCCGGTTTGCGACCGATGGCAGCGTTAGCAGTGACGACGGCATTGAGCGTGAGGGCCAGCTTGAAAAAGGCATGGTGCTGAAAATCAAAGGTGGCTGGGACGAGCGGGGCCAGGGCCAGGCCGACGCTGTGTTCTATGACGACACCCTGAGGGGGCCGCTGGTTGCGGCAACCTGGGATGCCACTGCCAGCACCGGACAGCTGGAGTTGCTGGGGCAGGTGGTTGTGCTTAACAACCAGACGGTATTCCGCGGAGCCACACCGGTTGAGCTTGCGGCGGCGCCTGCCAACTATCGGGTTCGGGTAAGCGGCTGGCGGCTGGATGACGGCAGCTTCCGGGCCAGCTTCGTGGGTGCTCGTTTGCTGGGCTCGGATTTTGACGATGTGAATGAGGCTGAACTTGAAGGCGTGGTCCAGAACCTGGATGCGCAGTTGCAGACCTTCACCATCAACGGTTTTACAGTGGATTACACCAGCGCGGTCGCGGATGACGATTTCAGTCTGGACCAACTGGAGAACGGGCTTGCGGTTGAGGTGGAAGGTCAGCTCAACGCAGACGGCGATGTCCTGCTCGCCGAGGAAATTGATGATGAGGACGACCTGTTTGACGACAACGACGACGTTGAAATTTCCGGTGATATCTACGATTTCGATGCGTCTGCCCGCACCTTCCGGATTAATGGCGTGCTGGTTCAGCTGAATGCTGAGACTGAGTTTGACGACATCAGCGAGGGCAGCCTTCAGGATGGCGTGTTCGTGAAAGTCGAGGGTGATTTCCGCAACAACACCCTGCTGGCGGAAGAAGTGGAAGGCCGGGAAGGCGATGCGGAACTGGACGGCATCATCCAGCAGATCGATCTGGACAGTGAATTGCTGGTGGTCAGTGGCGTTCGCGTTCAACTCACCGCAAATACCCTGATCGACGATGATGACAGTGATAACGACCTGCGTAATCGGGTTGATGACATCAACGCCTTCAGCGTTGGGGACTATGTCGAGGTGGAAGGTCGTCAGCGTACTGATTACCTCGAAGCTTTCACCATTGAGCGGGAAGACAGCGACGAAGATGATAACTTTGAGCTGGAGGCAAGAATCGATGCCATTTCTGATACGTCGGTGACGGTGATGAATCTGGAAATCCTGCTGAATGACTTCAGCGTTGCGGGTCTTCAGGTTGGTGATGAAGCCGAGGTTGAGTACGACCAGACCATCGGCGGAGAGTATGTGTTGACCGCAAACCCCGAAAACTGAGGTTGAAGGACACAGGTTGCGGGGGATACCGCAACCTGTGTCTGGTTTTCCGGGGCAAGATGGGAATACAATCCCAAACATGACTGATGCCAAATCCAATCCCCTGCACCAAGCGCTGTTCCGCATTTTGCGCCCCATGGCCAGACTGCTGTTGCGCAATGGCGTACCGTTCGGCGAATTCTCTGAGCTGGTGAAAAGGGCGTATGTGGAGGCTGCGTTGGAGGATTTCTCTGACGGGCGCCGCAAACCAACCGATTCCAGAGCGGCAGTGATGACAGGCCTGACCCGCAAAGAAGTGCGAAAACAACGAGAGATATTGGCGGGGCAAAGCCCGGTCAGCGAACGAACCTCTCATGCCAATCGCGCTTCGCGTGTGGTGTCCGGATGGGTGCACGATGAGACCTATCAGGCTGCGAATGGACAGCCCGCCGTGCTGGCATTCGAGGGCGCCGGGAGCTTCAGTGAGCTGGTTCGAAAATACAGTGGCGATATGACTCCCAGAGCGGTACTGGATGAGCTCCAGCGGGTTGGGGTAGTCGCGGTTGAGCCGGATACTGGGTTCCTGATCCTGAAACAGCGGGCGTATGTGCCGGCCGGAGACAGCGAAGAAATGCTCCAGATCTTCGGAGAGGACGTATCTGATCTTGTAGCCACTATTGATCACAATCTGGTGAGTCGGGATGTCGGGCGTGAGCCGCTGTTCCAGCGCACCCTGACCTATAATGAAATACCACCAGAGGTGATCGCTGCGTGGCGTGAACAAGCCGCAAGGCAGTCCCAGGCCCTGCTGGAAGATCTGGACAGCTGGTTAGGGCCTCACGACCGGGGAGTATCCGGCCAGGAGGGCGGCGAATCGGTACGGACCGGCGTCAGCATTTTCTATTTTGAAGAGCCGGTTCAGACGAACAAGAGCGGAGATGAATGATAATGGCTCTTAATGTCCCGACCGGACAACCCCCGCGCTGGCAAACCACCGAACTGGTCAGCATGCTGCTTTCGCCGGGTGCCCGTCAGGTGGTGAGATACTGGCTGAGTTCCGAGCATTTCCTGGATGAGCAGAAACACCCGAAGGTGGTGCTTGCAACGCCCCATGAACCCCATTCCTTTGTTGACCTGGTGCAAATCGCCAATCCAAACCTGGTGCCTTCTGTCGTG
>NZ_DIHV01000026.1:15419-46079 GCF_002420325.1 Marinobacter sp. UBA5687 | reverse complement strand
CAGAGAGGCCAATTGCTTTATCTCGCCTGTCGTTGAACAAATTCCTGCAACACCCTGGCGGATTGGCCCGGGCGCTCCAGCATGGGCAGGTGGCCGACACCCGGGAACACGTGAACTTCCGCATTGGGTGTAGCGGTACGAAACCAGTCTACGCAACGGGTTGGTGTGATCACGTCGCGATCACCCCATTGCACTTGCAGTGGTGGAGTGTCCGGGCCAAGAAATCGCGCGGGGGCCAGGGCATCGGCCAGCATATCGTTGAAAATATGCCGTAGCGACGCTTGCCGTTTTAGCAGGTCAGGACCCAGCAGGCCGGTCATGGCCAGCCCGGGTACCGTGGGCTTGCCATTCCCGACGCTGTTGAACATGCGGTAAACGCCGGCCCAGTCGCCAGGAATAAGAATGGCATCGCGATCAGACTTGAAGGGCGCGTTGATATCCACATCCGGGTGTTCCGGAATGCCGGCACTATTGAGCAGTGTGACCGAGCGGGGTGGCTGGTTCAGCTTATGGGCGAGGATCGCGGCAATGGCACCGCCCATGGAACTGCCCGCCAGATGCAGGTTGTCGCCCGGGTATTCAGACAGCCAGTCCCTCAGCCGCTCTGCCTGGCGTTCGTAGCGATAGCTGGCCGCGGGCTGATACTGGCTTTCGCCCAGCCCCGGCAGGTCCGGAATCAGCAGATGCCAGTGCGAAGGCAGCTTCTGCATCCAGAGCGCCCAGTTCTCCTTCATGGAGGCAAAGCCATGGATAAGCACCAGGGTCGGACGCCCCGGGCCGGGCCGGCCGCGTTCCAGAAAAATCATGCGATGACCGTCCACACCGGCTTCCCGGCGTTTGGCTCTGAGCAGCCAGCGTTGTCCGGTTCGGGCCATGGGCCAGAGATCGGGTACAGGGATCGATGCCACGGGCATACCTCATTACTGTGAATGCCTTGTCAGTTTAACGCGGCGCGGGCCGTGCGCTATTGCCCGGCCGCCGGACTCCGGAGGCGGTGCAGCAAGTCAGCGGGTGGGGGTGAGGTTCAGATCGGTCAGCACGGGATTGTGGTCAGACGATCGCCACGGGCCCGACTGATCCGGGGTCTGATGGTAGCTCAGCGCCCGGGGCTCATCGGCGTTGATGTTCCAGGTTTGCGCCCGCTCAACCCAAGGCATCAGTGCCGGGCTGGCAAGCGCGTAATCAAGGGTACCTTTCTGGCCCTGGTACCGGTAGGTATAGTGCTCGCACTGCATTGGCAAGCAAGGGTGATACTGGTGTACCAGGCTGGTGAAACCGGCTTCCTGGAACTGTTCGACCGGCGCCTCGCGGGCATAGCTATTGAGATCGCCAGAGATCAGTACGGGTGTGGTTTCGGGATCTCCGGCCAGTGCCTGGAGCCAGATCACGATAGCGTTGGCGCTGAGGGTCCGCTGCCGGTTGTAGCAGCCCTGCCCGTCGCCCTGATCCTGTTCTCGGGCCGCTGCATGCCGGCAGGATTTTGATTTCAGATGTGGTACCACCACCCAGAACGTCAGCTCGCTTCCCCGGGCACGGAATGCCTGGGCGAGTGGCGGGCGGGACGCGCCTGGAAGTTCGCCTGGTCCGGGCCTGTAAGCCGGGCTAGTGGGGCGGACCCGGGATTCCCGATACAGCAAGGCAGTGCGGATGGCATCGTTGCCGTCCCTGCCCGGCGTCTGTACGACTGCCCAATCAGCGCCGAGCGTCCGGGCCAGGCCAGCCGCCGCACTGTCTGGGCCGTAGCCGTCATTTTCCAGTTCGGTCACGGCAAGGATGTCGGGGTGCGCGTCCTGGATGGTTCGGGCGAGTTTACGGTTCTGGGTCTGAAACTGCTCGAGCGATGATGCGCCCCGTGGCGTGGGAAAGCCCTTGCCCTGCCCGTCGCCATTGAAGTAGTTCTGCAGGTTCAGGGTCATGATCCGGATACTGTCCGTTGATTTGGTCGGCGCTTGTGGTCTGGGGTTACGGGCCTGGAAACGTGGTACAGCGCCCGGTTGAACCCGCCACTGGCCAAAGCGGTAATCCAGTACGCCCTCCAGTTCTGACACGATATCGCCGGCCCGAACGGTATCGCGTTCTGATAGCCAGGGCACCGGCGTCGGGTTTTGCTTGCCCAGGCCATCGTCCAGGGTTATCCGTTGCGCCAGGTTTTGCTGTTCCAGTGTGCGGGCAGCCGGACCTGGCGCTAACTGTTCTGTGGCAATCACCTGATCGCTGGCCGCCAATGCCAGCTCGCCGTACCTGGCCAGGTTGTAGTTATCGATGACCGTCAGGGGCTCATCGAAACGCACCCGCATGTTTTCCAGGCTTTCGGGTGGTTGCGACCAGGGTAGCGATACGTTGATCAGCGCTGGCAGGGATGCCTGGCCGCATACTGAAAGGTTGTGCACCGGTGCCAGTTCGGTCAGGCCGTGAAACTCCTTGACAGTGCCGGTAACCCGCACCCGCTGACCCACGCTGCCACCGGCTTTGCGGGTATAGACAAACAGTGCTTCGGAGGTGGCTGGATTGTCATCGGTCTGGTGATCGGCCTGCTGCAGATAGAAGCCGGAAAAGCCGCCAGGTTTTCGGGCATCCAGTACAAGGATGCCTTCTACGGTCACGGTTTGGCCGATCAGTGGGGATTGGTTGCCGGTGCCCTGTACCTGATGGATGGGCGTGGCGGAAGCTCCACAGCGGTTATCGGCTTGCGCCTGGAGTGGCGTCGCCGATAACACAAGCCCGAGGCAAAGAAGGGCAGTAAAGGTCTGGAGCGGTCTGGTCACGGGGCCAGTCTAGCAGAGACCGGCCACCGCCTTGAGTGCCCGCTCGCGTTTGCTGCCAAAACCGAGCTGGTCCGGGTTGGCCAGTTCGAGCTGCTGAACCAATGGGTCTGGATGGCTGTTTTCGTAGGTGATGCCCAGTCGGGACAGCACATAGGGCGCCAGGGCGGCTCGGGTTTCGATGTGCAGCAGGCCATTGGTCATGCCGTAGTCGCGGGCGATGATCTTTTGCTGGGCTTCGGTCAGACGCTGGTCCGGGGTGATCTCCAGTGTCACCTGCCGCTGCCAGTCGTCATCCTGCTGGGCGTTGTGCCGGGCTTTCTGGCGCAGGGCCTCAATACGGCCGTGGAAGCGGCTCAGGGCGAAATCCCGGAATTCCCGGTTGGCGCTGCACCAGGCCCGAATGTGCCAGCTGTTGCCGGCACTGACCAGAGCGTGGGGTTCCAGCACACTCTCGGCGGCTTCCGGGCGGCTCAGTGATACGTAGCTCGCCTTCAGCTGGCGATGATAACGGGTGGCGGTCACCACGGCCCGCATAACTTCCGGGTCTATATGCCGGGCCGCCTCCGGGATGACGGCGTTGCCGGGCAGGCCCAGTTCAAGATCGGAGAAGGTATCACTCAGATTCTGCTGGCGGGCCAGAAGATCCTGATACTCGGATACGGCGCCCCGGGTGACCACCGGCTTGAAATTGGCAGAGGGGACATAGCCTTTCAGGTGCCGGTCGTAGACCAGATTGCCGGGAGCCAGTTCACGAAGATAAGTATTGATGTCCTTGGAAGCCTGCTGTCGACCGATACCAAAGCTGTGACAGATATGGTTGGTGGTCAGTCGACCCTCCCACAGGGCGATAATCTCGATCAGGCGATAGCGAAGCAGTAAATCCCAACGAATGGGCCAGTCCGTTTTCTTCATAGCCAGGCGCTCACGGTCCAGTAGATTGCATGGCAAATATGTTACCTGCTCCCGCCAATCGGGTCTGTTACGACCCATTAATGTAAAACATTGTCAAACGGCCTGCCAGTGCGGGCTCGGGGTCTCGGCAACTCCCTAGTGGCGCGGCTATAAAGAGGTTGGTTAAATGCTCGCCAGCAGACAATCTATAATGTTGTTATCTTTTCTTTTTGTTACCCACTGTAATCGCGACAGGCAGAATTCCGATGACCCGAATGGTTGCGTCTTTATCAGCGCTGATACTCAGTATTGTCCTTCTGGTCAGTGGCAACGCCTTTCTGATGACTCTGTTGGGCATTCGCCTGAGTATTGAAGAGATTTCGCCAGATGTGATCGGCTGGGTGCTGGTGTGTTACTCCATCGGTTTTGTGCTTGGCACCTTGTATGTGCACAAGATTATTGGCCGGGTGGGTCACATCCGTGCCTTTGCGGTGTTCGCAGCCATGGCGGCGGTCACCGCACTGATGTATCCGATGGCTATTTCCATGGTGTTCTGGGCCGTGCTGCGGGTGCTGTCCGGGTTCAGTATTGCCGGGGTGCTGGTGGTCATTGAGAGCTGGTTTTCCAGTCGGGCCACCAACGCTAATCGCGGCGCACTCTTCGCGGTCTATCAGATTGTCTTCTATCTTTCGGCCGCCGGCGGCCAGTTGATCGTCAATGTCGGTGACCCGGCCAACTTCCTGCCGTTCTCGCTGGCGGCCATGTTGTTGACGCTGGCATTGATTCCGTTGTCTTTGACCCGGATGGAGGCGCCGGTTATTGAACAGGCCAGTCGCATGTCGGTGTTCAAGCTGGCGCGGGAGTCGTTTTCGGGCGTTGCCGGGGCGCTGATCTGTGGGGTGATGATCGGTGGCTTCTATGCCCTTGGGCCGGTTTACGCCACGCTGGTTGGCCTGGATGTGGCGCGCACCTCTACCTTTATGGCCAGCGCGATTGTGGCGGCCATGCTTCTGGCCTGGCCGCTGGGACGGCTGTGCGACCGCTTTGACCGGCGCAGGGTCATGTTCTGGGTGGCGATGGCCGCCTCGGCTTCCGCGGGCGGTGTCGCGGTGTTCGGTGCGAGCAACCTGGCGTTGTTGACCTTGTTGGTGGGGTTGTTTACCGGCCTTTCGGCCACCATCTATCCAATCGCAGTGGCGATCACCAACGACCGTATGGACAGCAACCGGATAGTCTCCGCCAGTGCGACCTTGCTGCTGAGCTATGGTATTGGCAGTGTCATCGGCCCTATTGCCATGGCCAAGCTGATCAGCCTGTTGGGTCCGGCCGGTCTGTTCTATGGCAATGCCGGTTTCCTGCTGGTATTGGCGGTGATTACCAGCTACCGCATCAGCCACACCGAAGATGTTCCGGTGGACGAGCAGGAGCATTTCGTTCCGGCCATGCCGGAAACCTCACCGGTGCTGACCGAGATGGATCCCCGGAACACCGAGTTTCACGAATCACCGGAAGTGGAAGAAATGCAGGAGGAGCTGCGTCAGGCCGGTTGACGCAGCTTTCGGTTTTCCCCAATTATATTTTTGTCTTCACATCTGTTTTTATTTCAATGGTTAGCTTACTATTGGTGAATTTCCAATAAGGTAAGTCTTTTGTCGGTTTTCGGGGTGGCGTTTGCTTGTCCCATGCCGGATCACCATCAGGAGTAATGAACCATGAGAGATCAGTTTCCGTTTGCCGTTGCCCGGGTAACCCGCCGCTGGCGCAAAATGCTCGATGAACGCCTGAAAGATCTGGGTGTTACCCAGGCGCGTTGGAGCACCATGGTGTATCTGCAGCAAGGTGGTGAAGGCCTGACCCAGCGCGAACTGGCCAGCCTGATGGCCATTGAAAACCCGACCCTGGTACGTTTGCTGGACAGTCTTGAGCAACAGGGGCTGATTGAGCGCCGCCCATGCCCCAACGATCGTCGCGCCCGTCGCCTTCACCTGACCAAGGCCGGTGTCGAGTTCATGGATGAGTTGTCCGAGCGCGCGGCCACGCTCCGAGAGGAGATGCTTGACGGCATTTCCGACAAAGACATTGAGGCATCGCTCAAGGTTTTCCACAAGATCATGGAAAACGCCGAGAAGCAGAAGTGAGTCTTGGCTGATCAATCCGTAGAGGGCCTGCGGGCCCGATATGGTGACCGCTGGCGCTGGCTGGCGGTGCTTACCGTGGTGCTCGGCACCATGGCCACGGTGCTCAGTGCCACGGTGGTCAACGTTGCCCTGCACGATATCATGGTGGAGTTCGGTATCCGCCAGGGCCAGGTTCACTGGCTGGCGACCGGTTTCATTGCCGCCATGACCACCACCATGCTGGCTTCGGCGTGGCTGCTGGACCGCTTCGGTGTCCGCAAGACCCTCAGTGCCGCCATGGCCATGTTCACGCTGATTTCCCTCGCCGGTGGCTTGGCGCCCACGCCAGAATTGTTGATTGCCGCCCGGATTGGGCAAGGGGCCATGGCCGGGTTGATGCAGCCCATGGGCATGTATCTGGTGTTCCGGATTTTTCCGGCGGACCAGCGCGGCCGCGCCATGGGCATCTATGGCATGGGTGTGATTCTCGCGCCGGCTCTGGGCCCGGTCCTCGGTGGTTTTCTGGTGGATCAGTTCCACTGGCGCTGGGTGATGTTTGCCCCGGCTCCGGTCACCCTGCTGGGTGTGTGGATGGCCTTGCGCTTTCTGCCGTCACCACGGTCCCGTCCGGCTCCCTACATGTTCGATCTGTCCGGTATGGTTCTGCTGGGGGCCGCGGTTGCTGTCACCCTGGAAACGCTTAACCGTCTGCAGGACTGGCCCGGAGACTCTGTGCGTATTGCCTGGCAGGGCGCGTTGGCTGCGATTCTGATTATTGGATTTATCGTACGTGAACGTCGTGCCGCCCATCCGCTTGTCCGATTGGCGTTACTGCGAGAGCCGGTGTTTCTGTACGCAACCCTGGGCGCCATGGCACTGGGTCTGGCGCTGTTCGGCTCTACCTATCTGATCCCGTTATTTGTGCAGACTTCGCTGGGCTTCTCGGCCACAGAAGCGGGCTTGCTGATGTTACCCGCAGGCGTCGTACTGGGCATGGTGTTCCCCGTCGCCGGCCGGCTTGCCGACAAACGCAGTGCCCGTGGGCTGGTGTTGTTTGGCATTGCCATGTTTGCCTGTTCGGCGGTGTTGTTTGCCGCTACCGGGGCGCTGGTCGGGTTTGTCTGGCTGGCATTGTGGGCAGTTGTGGGCCGAATCGGTATAGGCTTTATGTTGCCGGCGCTGTCGACGGGAGCTCTGAACCCGCTCGCGCCGGAACAGCTGGGTGCAGGTTCCAGTACGATCAATTTCGCCCGTCAGCTGGGTGGTGCGCTCGGGGTGAATATCGTTGCCCTCACCATCGAGTTCGGCGAACACGAAGGCGGGCTGCCAACCGTTTCAGCCTTTGCCTCGGCCTGGTGGCTGGTTGCGGTATGCGTGGCGCTGGCGGCGGTGCCGATCTGGAAAATGCGGGCCTGAGGCCGGGAGTTGCCTTGTTTGCCGCTATTCATTACTATGGCTGCACCTTCGGGGGAGTAGCCTCTGCACCGGTGATCCGGGCAGACGGTGGTCAACATACTTGCAGCTCAATCTGCATGGCCATCGTGTTCCTGAACAGGAATTGGCAAGACCTGAGGCAGATCACCTCCAATGGGCGGAAGGTGGGCTGTCTCATGTCTGAATTGTCTCCGCCCTGAGGTTCTGCTGAATGGATGCTTTTCTCGCTTCGACGCTTGCCGTTGCCATCGCTGAAATTGGCGATAAAACCCAGCTGTTGTCTCTCTTTCTGGTTGCCAGATACGCCAAGCGTACCCCTATCATCCTCGGGATTCTGATTGCTACCGTACTCAACCATGCCCTGTCTGCCTGGCTGGGCGCCTGGGTTGCGCAATGGATTCCGGAAGCCTGGCTGCCCTGGATCCTGGCCGTCAGCTTTGTTGCCATTGCCCTGTGGCTGTTGATTCCAGACAAGGATGATTCGGAGGACTCGAAATTCCTGGGTATGGGTGCCTTCATGGCCACGACCATCATGTTCTTCCTGGCGGAAATTGGTGATAAAACCCAGATTGCCACGGTGGTCCTGGCCGCACGGTATACCGACACGTTCTGGGTTATCATGGGTACAACGGTGGGTATGCTGTTGGCCAATGTGCCGGTTATCATGGCGGGTCGCTGGCTGATGGAACGCCTGCCACTGGCCATGGCGCGAATCAGTGCGAGTATTCTGTTTGTGGCCCTGGCCGTGGTGACGGTCTGGGCCACGGTAATGAACTCCTGAGCCGGACGCCGGTCATTGAGAGTGAGAAATGTTGTTACGGGAACCCAATCTTATGCGGTGGAAAAGCTGGTTGCTTGTTGTCATTGGTGTCAGTCTGCTGTGGCCGTTTTCCTCAGTGCAGGCCGCCCGGGACACAAACGGGCCGGAGGCATCAGAACAGGCGCCGGACCGCTCCCCACGGGTTCCTACCTTTCAGCCCGACGGTGACCTGGCCGGAGAACTGCAGGTGTTCAATACCGTCTATGAGGACACCTTTGCCGGCATTGGTAACAAGTTGGCCCTGGGGTACCTGGAGTTGGTGAAGGCCAATCCCGGTATTGATCCCTGGCTGCCGGGCGAAGGCACCATGATTACTCTGCCCCGCATGTATGTGTTGCCGGATGTTGAGCGCGAGGGCATCGTGATTAATCTGGCTGAATACCGGCTGTATTACTTTACACCTGATGGCGGGGTGCAGGTGTACCCGGTTGGTGTGGGCACCGAGGAAAACCCGTCGCCGCTGACCAATGCCAAAGTAACCATGCCACTGGAGTCCCCGGCCTGGTACCCGCCAGCGAGCATTCGTGCCGAATATGAGGCGTCGGGAGACTATCTGCCGAAAATGATCCCGCCCGGCCCGGGCAATCCCCTGGGTACTCATGCCCTGATGCTGAGTGAGAAAGGCTACCTCATTCACGGCACCAACAAACAGTTCGGTGTTGGTATGCCGGTCAGTCACGGCTGTTTCCGCATGTACAATGAAGATATTTCACGGTTTGTCTATCAGGTGGAGAAAGGCACGCCGGTACAGGTGATTCGTGAGCCGGTCAAGATCGGCATGTCCGGTGGTGAGGTGTGGCTGGAAGTGCATCGGCCCCATGAGGACTATTCGGCCCGAGATCGGGAGCGCCTGTGGGCTCAGGTATTTGAAAAAGTAGAGAGTTTCCGCCAGCAGCATCCGGATGTGGATCTTCGCCGCCGTTCCATTGAGCTGGCGGTGGATCAGGCCGATGGTCTGCCCACCATGATCGGCGAGAAGCTGACCCGGATGGCATCCGAGGATTCGGTTGAGCCGGCAGAATCCGAGAAACAGGGCAAGCCGGAACAGACCCTGTATTTCTAGTCCCCCTGGTAAAGGAACACCGCAATGAGCAGGAGTATTCTGATCACCGGCGCCAGTTCTGGCCTTGGCGAGGGCATGGCCCGAGAATTTGCCGCCCGCGGAGATAACCTGGCGCTCTGCGCCCGAAGAACTGAGCGGCTCGAGGTGCTGAAAGCGGAGCTTGAAAAACAGTATCCGGGTATCCGGATTCAGGTGATGGCACTCGACGTGAATGATCATGCTCAGGTGCAGGAGGTGTTCCGGGCTTTTCAGGCTCATTTTGGAGCACTGGACCGAATTATCGTGAATGCCGGTATCGGTAAGGGCCAGCCACTCGGAACCGGGCGCTTTGACGCTAACCGGCAGACCGCAGAAACCAACTTTGTCGCCGCCCTCGCCCAGATTGAAGCGGCGATGGAAATATTCAGGGAACAGAACCGGGGCCACCTGGTGGCCGTATCATCGGTAACGGCAGTGCGTGGCATGCCGGGCAACGTTACCACCTATGCCGCCACCAAGGCCGGGTTGGCAGCACTCTGTGAAGGACTGCGCATCGAGTTGAAAAAACGCCGGTCCCCGATCCGTGTGACTACCCTGTATCCGGGCTATATTCGCACTGAAATCAATGAGAAGGTTAAAAACACACCGTTCATCGTCGACGCACAAACCGGCTGTCGTGCTATGGTGAAAGCCATAGAAGCCGGAAAAGCCGAGCATTTTGTGCCCGCCTGGCCCTGGGCCCCGATCGGTTTTGTGCTCAGGCGGTTACCAGAGTCGGTTCTGGCAAAGCTGTTCTGATCACTCCCGTGGGAGGTTGAGATGCGTGCAAGCCAATTCAGGACATCGACACTCACCCCCAGAGTAAAGCTCTGGGCGCTGGTGTTTGTAGCCGGAGCCTTGCTGGCCCTGTTCAGTCTTTCCCTGAAAGTCTTTGCGCAACAGGAATCGCCCCGTCAGGCCCTGGTGCTTTCGGTTGACGGTGCGATTGGCCCGGCCACCATGGATTATGTGACCCGCGGTATTCGCCGGGCGGAGCGGGAAAGCGCCGGCCTGGTGGTGATTGAAATGGACACCCCGGGCGGTTTGATGGATTCCATGCGGGAAATCATCAAGACTATCCTCGCTTCCGATGTGCCGGTGGCGACCTACGTTTCACCCCAGGGTGCCCGCGCGGCCAGTGCCGGCACCTATATCCTCTACGGCAGCCACATTGCCGCCATGGCCCCGGCCACCAATCTCGGCTCAGCTACGCCCGTGCAAATGGGTGGCCTGCCCGGCTCCACAGAACCTGAATCCCCTTCTGAATCCGCCCCTGAAGAGTCTTCCGAGGAAACTGACCAGAGCGAATCGCCCGAGAAACGTCGTGGCGACAGTGCTATGGAGCGCAAGGTACTGGAAGATGCCGTGAGCTACATCCGCGGCCTGGCCGAGCGCCACGGCCGTAATGCGGACTGGGCGGAAGAGGGCGTTCGGGAGGCTGTGAATCTCGGGGCTACCGAAGCACTGGAGCGTAACGTGGTGGATGTGGTGGTGCCGAACCTCCGGGCGCTGTTGAACGAGATTGATGGCCGCACTGTGCGCATGGCCGCCGGTGATCGGGTTCTTGAAACCGCGGAACTGGAATTGGTGCGGGCCGAACCGGACTGGCGCACCAAACTGCTGTCGGTGATTACAGACCCGAACGTGGCCTATTTCCTGATGATCATCGGCTTTTACGGCATTCTTTTCGAACTGGCCAACCCCGGCGCGGTGGTGCCGGGTGTCATTGGCGCCATCAGCCTGATTCTGGCCCTGTTCGCCTTCCAGGTCTTGTCGGTGAATTACGCCGGCCTGGCTCTGATCCTGTTGGGGCTGGCGTTCATTGTCGGCGAGGCGTTTGTGCCCAGTTTCGGCATACTCGGCATCGGTGGCATCGTGGCGTTTGTCACCGGCTCGGTCATCCTGATGGAAGGCAGTCATCAGGACATTTCGCTGCCGACGATTGGTGGCACGGCGGTGGTGGCCGGGGGCTTTATTCTCTGGACCGTTACCCGGTTCATCGGCCTTCGGCGGCGCCACCCGGTCTCGGGTAGTGAGCAGCTGGTCCACGAACACGGTGTGGCACTGGATAACTTTGTTCCCACCTATGATGCCTACACGGGGCATGTACGGGTCAGCGGCGAACGCTGGAACGCCCGGAGTCAGGTGGCCATTGCCGCCGGGGCCCAGGTGCGGGTCAACGGTATGGACGGCCTGACCCTGCTGGTGGAACCCGGAGACGATGAACCGGCGAAGCACACAGATTAAACATCAACGGCAAATCAAGGAGGCCGTATGAATCTCGGTGACATTATTCCCTATATTGCACCGACGGTGGTGCTGCTGCTGATCCTCGGGTCGGCAATCAAGATCCTGCCGGAATACGAGCGTGGCGTGGTCTTCTTTCTGGGCCGGTTCCAGGGTGTAAAGGGCCCCGGTCTGATCATCGTCATTCCCGGCATCCAGCAAATTGTGCGAGTTGATCTTCGGGTGATTACCCTGGATGTTCCCAGCCAGGACGTGATCTCCAAAGACAACGTGACCGTGCGGGTAAATGCGGTGCTGTATTTCCGGGTGGTGGATCCGGAAAAAGCCATCATCCGGGTTGAAGATTATGGCGCCGCCACCAGCCAGCTGGCCCAGACCACGCTGCGGTCTGTACTGGGCAAGCACGATCTGGACGAGATGCTGTCGGAGCGGGACAAGCTGAACGCCGACATTCAGGAGATCATCGATGCCCAGACGGAAGAGTGGGGTATCAAGGTGGCAAACGTGGAAATCAAACATGTGGATCTGAACGAATCCATGATCCGCGCCATCGCCCGTCAGGCGGAAGCCGAGCGGGAGCGCCGGGCCAAGGTTATCCACGCTGAAGGCGAGCTTCAGGCGTCGAAGAAACTGGTGGAGGCAGCAGAAGTCATGTCGGCGAACTCGGGGGCTATGCAGTTGCGTTATCTGCAGACCTTGGCGGATATGAGCAACACCAACTCATCGACCATTGTTTTCCCACTGCCGATGGATATGATCAAGAACTTCCTGGACAACCAGTCGGCTAACAAAGGGCCGGACAAACCAGACCAGTAAAGCCGGGGGGGGGCAGACAGCCACAAAAAAGGCCGGATTAACCGGCCTTTTTTGCTAGCTGACAGCCTTACTTCTGGCTGGCACGCTCGAGCATACGCTTGGCGCGCTCGTTTGCTTCGTCAGCAGCTTTCTGGGCAGCACGGGCTGCAGCCAGAGCTTCTTCAGCAGTCTGCTGGGCAGTGCGTGCACTGCTGGCGGCGCTGTTAGCTGTGTTCAGGGCGTTGTTGGCAGTCTGCTCAGCGGAGCTGGCAGTTGCATTTGCTTCGTCGATAGCAGCTTGTTCAGTAGTGGCACAACCTGCAGTCAGAGCAGTAGCCAGTGCAAACCCGGCGATCGTCAGTTTACGCATTGTAAATCCCCTTATTGGTCGTTTTATTTCCTGTGATCCGGAAGCCGGTCAGACAGCTCCCTTCTGCTAGGCCCGATAGGCAGTGACTACCGGAGTCGTTAAACAGTGTAAAACACTCAGAGACAAAATGTTAACTAAGGATACGTAAATTTTCTTAGCTTATGACAACAACTTAATCCGGCTTTCATGGCGTTGTCACCAAGCAGAACGAATCACGGAACGATGCGGATGGGGGTTCCATTCTGGACCAGTTGCCAGATTTCATCCATGGCTTCGTTGCTCACTGCAATGCAGCCATTGGTCCAGTCCAGCCCGGTGTAGGCAAAGGCCATGTCGCCGGCATTGTTGGGCAGGCCATGGATCATGATGCTGCCGCCGGGATCAAGACCCCAGGCTTCAGCCAGTTCCCGGTCGCGGGGGCTGGGGTAGGAAATGTGGATGGATTTATAGAAGTCGCTGCTGGCATTGCGCCAGTCCAGTACATAGTCACCCTCGGGTGTGCGTTCATCCCCCTCGTACAGCTTGTGGCCGACGGGATTGTCGCCGAGGGAGATCCGGTACTGGCGTACGGTTTCATCACCGCTGAGCAGGTAAAGGCGACGTTCTCCTTTGTTGACCAGTACCTGGGTAATCTCCAGCAGGCCTTCCATTAACGCCGGTTCCGGTGGGCTCGGCATCATGCGGGTGTCGGCCCGGGCCAGAAGCTCAGAGGTTGACGCCATCAGAGGGGAGGCAATCAGGGCGATGGTCAGTAGAACTCGAACAATCATGAAACTCGCACAAATCGGTAAATGGTTAAACTTTGTTCATGCTGTTTATACCATAGCCTGGTAACGGGGTGATAAGGGGTTCTGTTACAGAGTTTGGCTTTTCTTGACCGGGATCCCATTCAGGAATCCATTTTCATGCCTACTTTGGTCACCCGGTCAGCGTCGGTGGCCCTGGCGACCAGGGTAACGGGCCCCAGCACAACCTTGTCACCAACCACCGGGTGGCCCTTGGTACGCCTGGCAAAACACTCAGCCAGGGAGAGTTCGGGCGGCAGCTCGTCAAATTCGATGCCGTACACCTGTTCAACATCCCCCAGCAGGGCATCGCCATTGAGCACAAAATCCCCAAAGAATGCCCGTTCTGCCAGATGCTTCGGCGCCTGCCTGCCGCTAAGGGCCTTGCCAAGATCCGGCAGCAAGGCTGGCGTGGCAAACATGGCCACCACATCGCCTGAGGCAACTTCCAGTTCCCGGGTCGGTTGCAGGCATTTGCGATCCCGGAAGATACCGGCAACGGCGGTATTGTCGGGTAGCCTGAGCTGGCCGAGGGCCCGGGGGCTTTCCCAATTCTTGCCGCGCAGCGGAAACAGCATCAGTTCGTGATCACCTGCGGCAGGCACATCCAGAGGTAGCCTGCGGTACGGATCTTCCCCTGCAGGCACCTCCAGTTTCAGTTTGCGCGCCAATGGTGCCATGGTGGTGCCCTGTACCAGCAGCGATACCAGCACAATAAAGAAGGCGGCATGGAACACCAGTTGGGCATCCGGAAGGTCTGCAATAATCGGAAACAGGGCGAGCACGATCGGCACTGCGCCACGCAGGCCCACCCAACTGATAAACCCCAACTCCCGCCGATTGAACGCGAAAGGCCAAAGCGTGAGTAGCACGGTGGCCGGCCGGATCACGAAAATCAGCGCCAGTGCCAGAATCAGACCGCCACCGGCCAGCGGCACCAGATCCGATGGATTAACCAGCAGGCCCAGCATCAGGAACAGGCAAAGCTGTGCCAGCCAGGCCAGGCCATCATGCACCTGAAGAATCATCGGCATCATCCGAACATGCCGGTTACCAATCACCACCCCGGTGAGGTAAATCGCCAGAAAGCCACTGCCGCCGATGGCGTTGGTTGAGGAGAACACGGCGATGCCGGCAGCGGCTACCAGCAGCGGGTAAAGCGACGGGGTCAGTCGTATTCGGTTGACCAGCTGAACCACGGCAAAGCCACCAAGGAGGCCGGCCACCGTGCCGATGCCGAACTGCTGTACCAGCATCATCAGGCCTTTGGCCAATGCCCCCTCTTCGTAACTGCCAATCAGGGTAACCAGCAGCAGAGTCAGGAAAATGGCCATGGGGTCGTTACTGCCGGATTCGATTTCCAGCGTGGCGCTGACCCGCTCGTTCAGATGCAGGCCCCGGCCCTGGAGTAGTGAGAAGACGGCGGCGGCATCGGTGGAGGAAATAATGGCGCCGACCAACAAAGCCATCAGCCAGTGCAGGTCGAACACCCACCAGGCAACCAGTGCGGCGCCACCGGCGGTCAGGCCAACGCCAAGGGTGGCCAGTACCAGTGCCGGCCGCAGACCTACCCGGAACGTTTCCACCCGGGTACGCATGCCGCCATCCAGCAGAATCACACCCAGCGCCAGATTGGCGATCAGGAAGGCCAGCTCGAAGTTGTCGAATTCGATACCACCCGGGCCGTCCTCCCCCATCATCATGCCCACGACCAGGAAGATCAGCAGCACGGGCATGCCAACGCGGCTGGAAAGCGGGCTGAGAACGATGCTGATCACCAGCATCAAGGCGCCAATCAGGGTAAGTGTGGGATCCATCAGACTCCAGACCAAAGGGGCTTGCCCGAACGCAGGGCCCGGGCTTATATTGCTGTGGCAATCATTATGCAGGCGGGCGTAGCTCAATGGTAGAGCAGAGGCTTCCCAAGCCTACGACGTGGGTTCGATTCCCATCGCCCGCTCCAGGTTGATCCCCGCAAATATCTCAGAATCTCCTTAAATATCCGCTTTCCAACAACTTGAAAATGTCCAATGACGTTGTGCTCGGTGTATATCCGCGCGTCTTTTGATTGACGGTGCATTGCAGCTACTCAAACCTGTCCCAATAGGGCGGATCACCAAAATAGCCGTCGATGAAGTCGATGAAGCTGCGGACCTTGCTTGCCAGTAACTGGCGGTGAGCGTAGACGGCGTATAGCCCCAGCGGCTCCGGTTCATGTTCCGGCAGGACGATCATTAACTTGCCTTCCTGAATGGCGGGGCCCGCGATAAAGGTCGGTTGCAGGGCAATCCCGGCCCCGGCAATGGCTGCCTCGACAAGCACGTCGCCGTTGTTGCTGACCATTCCCTGCAGGTTGTCACTGCGGTTGTCCTGGAGCCACTTCTGCGGGGGATGGTTGGAATCCGGGTCCATGTAGCTGTAGCGCAGGTACTGATGGTCCCGGAGGTCTTCCGGTTTGCCGGGGGTGCCGTATCGTGCCAGATAAGCTGGAGAGGCACACAGCACCAGCCGCACCGGCGCCACCCGCTTGGCGATCAGGGAAGAGCTTTGCAGGCGGCCGATGCGCAGCGCGATGTCGAAGCCTTCCTCGACTATGTCGACTTTCCGGTCATTGAGTTGCAGATCAATACCCACGGCGGGGTGTATTCGCTGGAACTCGGTCAGCATGGCTGGCATGTGGCGAATGGCGAAAGAAACCGGGGCACTGATGCGCAGCAGGCCCTGGGCCTCGGTTTGCAGGTCGCCGAGCTGATTTTCCAGATCATCAATATCGCTGAGCACCTGCTGGGCCCGCGGGTAATATTGCCTGCCTGCTTCGGTCAGGTGGAGCCTGCGCGTGGTGCGGTTCAGCAACCGAACGCCCAGGTGTGTCTCCAGTTGAGACACGTATTTGCTGACCAGTTGTGGCGAGGTGTCCAGGCGGTCAGCGGCTCGGGTGAAGCTGCCTTCGTTGACCACTGTCACGAAGGTGCGCATGGCTTCAATACGATCCATGGCGGTGTCCTGATCTGAGTTGTGCTGATGATTATCAATAAAATGACGATAATATAGCAACAAGAGTCATCTTAGTCTTTGAAATTGGTGATAGTAAAGTGAGCCCATGGCCTGAGGCCAGGGCTTCGGGATAAACCAATCAGAGAAAGACTTAAGGTGACGAATATGAACGCTCAATTCACAAAGGCATTACTCCAATCCAATGGTGGCTTTGCCGCACTGGCACTGAGGGTTCCGGTGGGTCTGATCCTGGCCGCGCATGGTGCCCAGAAACTGTTCGGCTGGTTTGGCGGATACGGGCTGGAAGGTACCGGACAATGGCTGGCCAGTATTGGCCTGGAGCCAGGCTACCTGATGGCCTTGTTGGCAGGTGGTGCCGAATTCTTTGGCGGTCTGGCACTGGTGCTCGGGCTACTGACACGTCCGGCGGCGGTGGTTGCGGCTTTCACCATGTTGGTGGCCATTTTCGCGGTGCATATCGGTAATGGCTTGTTTATGGCCAATAATGGTTACGAGTATGCACTCACGCTGTTTGCCGCCACCGTCGCTCTGGCGATTCAGGGCGCAGGCCGGTTCTCTGTCGATAACCTGTTGCAGAAAGAAAGCTGAACCGGGGAGAGAACGCCATGAGCAAAGCGACCGATGTACTGTTTGTTTCCCACGGTGGCGGCCCCATGCCGCTGCTGGGAGATCCCGGGCACCAGGACATGGTGGATCGGTTAACAGAGCTAGCGGCTGGCCTGTGCAAACCCTCTGCGATACTGGTGATCAGTGCCCACTGGGAGGAGGCGATCCCGACCATTACCTCAGGTACTACGCCGTCGCTGATTTACGATTATTACGGTTTTCCTTCGGAAGCCTACAAGATCGAATACCCCTGCCCGGGTGAGCCGGTGCTGGCGCAGCAGGTCGCCCAGGCGCTGGATCAGGCTGGCATCCAGGCCCGCCTGGATGACCAGCGGGGCCTGGATCACGGTGCGTTTGTGCCGCTTAAACTGATGTATCCGGAGGCAAATATTCCCTGCATTCAGCTCTCACTGGTCAACACTCTGGACGCCAGTACGCACCTTGCGATTGGCCGGGCATTGCAGGCACTGGATTACGATCACCTGCTGGTGCTTGGCTCCGGCTTCTCGTTCCACAACATGCGGGCCTTCTTTGCTGCACAGACACCGGAAATCCAGGCCCGTAATCTGGCCTTTGAGGACTGGCTGGAACAGACCTGCGGCGACAGCTCCCTGTCGGAGCCGGAGCGGGCGAAGCGCCTGGCAGATTGGGAGCAAGCGCCCCATGCCCGGTTCTGTCACCCCCGGGAAGAGCACCTCCTGCCCTTGCACGTGTGCTATGGCCTCGCCAACAAAGCCTGCGACCGGCACATTGCCGCAACCATCCTCGGGAAACAGTCGGGGATGTTTTACTGGGGCTGAATCAGTGCAGCTTCAACCGTGGCTGCATGGCCCGACTGATCTTGTCCATCAGCCAGATCACGCCGGTTCGCAGGAAACCGTGCAAGGCCACCTGGTGCATTCGGTACAGCGACACGTAGAACAGCCTGGCCACTTTCCCTTCGATATACATACTGCGTCCGGACAGGTTACCCATCAGGTTGCCGACGGTGGTGTATTTGCTGAAGTTGATCAGTGAGCCATGGTCGTTGTACACGAAGGGAACGGCTTCTTTGCCTTCCAGCCGGTTGCAGAGGGTTTTGAACAGGGCATCGGCCTGCTGGTGTGCGGCCTGGGCACGTGGTGGCACCGGCCGGTCGGATTCCGGCTGCGGGCAGGCGGCGCAGTCACCAAACGCGAAGATATCCGCATCTTTGGTGGTTTTCAGGGTCTGTTCCACCAGCAGCTGATTGCCGCGATTGGTCTCCAGGCCGTCCAGTTCCGCCAGGAACGGCGGTGCTTTGATGCCAGCGGCCCAGATGGTCATTTCCGAGGGCAGTTCAGTGCCGTCCTTCATGATCAGACTGTTCTCGCGCACCTCGCTTACAGGTTGTCCGGTCAATACCTTGACCTTCTGGCGTTCCAGTTCCCGGGTGGCTGCGGCGGAAAGGCGCCCGGGCAGCGCAGGCAATATGCGGTCGGCCGCCTCGATCACGCTGATGGAAACATCGGAAGATTTGAGGTGATTCATGCCGTAGATGGGCAATTCGCGGGATGCCAGCCTCAGTTCAGCGGCCAGTTCCACGCCCGTGGCTCCGGCACCAATGATGCTGATGTTCAGGGCATGGGGCTGGCCCTGAAGGGCTTCGTGGTTTTTGCGCAGGAAGGCATTGAGCATCAGGTTATGAAAGCGGCGAGCCTGCTTCAGACTGTCCAGGAACAGGCAGTGGTCCTGTGCGCCGGGGGTGCCGAAGTCGTTCGCGGTGCTGCCAACAGCAATCACCAGGGTGTCGTAATGAAGGCGCCGTTCCGGCACTACTTCTTGGCCTTCTTCATCCCGGAACGGGGCAATCACGATCGCTTTATTGGTCCGGTCCAGACCGCTCATGCGGCCGAGCTGAAACTCGTAATGGTGCTTGCGGGCGTGGGCGCGGTAATTGATTTCGTTGGCGCTGGCGTCCAGCGAGCCGGAGGCCACTTCATGCAGCAGGGGTTTCCAAACATGGGTAAGACCGGCGTCGACCAGGGAAATACGGGCTTTGCCTTTTTTGCCAAGCTTGTTGCCCAGACTGGTGACCAGTTCCAGACCGCCGGCTCCGCCGCCGACCACGACTATGTGATGAAGGTTTTCCATAACGTTTCAGACCTTTAAGTGATGAGAGCCAAACGCTCTCGGATGAAAGCGCTTGGCTGTCGTCACTGGCCTGAATGTCTATGATTAGGGAGCTAATACAGGGGCGTATACTACCGCCGATGTTGGAGCGAGACAATTGAGCCCAAGTACCTATTGGCTCCATCGTTAGTATTGTCGGGCTGGACACAGAGCCGTTGGCGCTGCTACAAACTTCTCATCCACTTGAAGAACAGACAGGAGAAAGCGACGTGAAACTGCAGGTTCGAGGTGTTGAGGAAGGCCAGCCGGTACCGGAAAAGTTTGCCTTCGGTGTGTTCAGTGAGCAGGACCACATGAGCTTTGGTCCCAACCGGAATCCGGAGCTGGTCTGGGATGGTGCACCGGAGGGCACCAAAAGCTTTGTGGTAATGATGTTTGACCCGGATGTGCCCAGCGTCGCCGACGACGTCAATCAGGAAGGCAAGACCGTGCCGGCCGACCTGCCACGCGTCGATTTCTTCCATTGGCTGCTGGTGGATATTCCCGCTGGCACAAAGCGGATCCCGGAAGGTGAAGACAGCGATGGTGTCAGCCCCAAGGGCAAGGATTATGGACCTGGTCCGATTGGTGTCCGTGGTGTGAACAATTACACCCAGTTTCTGGCCGGCAATCCGGACATGGCCGGCACCTATGCCGGTTATGACGGCCCCTGCCCGCCCTGGAATGATGAAATCATCCATCACTACCACTTTGAAGTGCATGCTCTGGATGTGGACACCCTGGGCCTGGAGGGTGAATTTGACGGCAACGACGTGCGTCAGGCCATGGCCGGACATGTGCTGGCCAGTGCCCGGGTAACCGGCACCTACACGCTTAATCCTGCCCTTCGCCAGTAGTTGCAGCCAGCGGAGCCGGCCACATCGGCTCCGCTTTCATCAAATTGTCTTGGTGCTGTCACCCCGGTGTCACCGGGTGTTGCCAAGGTGATGTCAGGATCCTGAAAGCAGGCCTGTTCTCACCGGAGGCACCATGCGACAGTATCGAAGCGTATTCATATCCGACGTCCATCTGGGTACCGCCGATTGCCAGGCGGACTATCTGCTGGATTTCCTGAATAACATTCAGTGCCAGACACTTTACCTGGTAGGCGACATCGTCGACCTGATTGCCATGCAGCGACGGGCTCATTTCCCAGACAGCCACCGACAGGTTATCCACAAGCTGCTGGGGCTGGCCGCAACGGGAACCCGGGTGGTGTACATCCCGGGCAATCACGATGAATTTTTCCGGCGTTTCTGTGGCCAGACGTTTTCCGGCATCGAATTGCAGTACAAGGCCGTGCATACCACCGCCGACGACCGTCAGTTTCTGGTCTGCCATGGCGACCAGTTTGACCAGGTGGTGCGCTGCAGCCCTTTGATGCTGCTGGTCGGAGACCGCGCCCATGGGTTGTTGCTGCGTCTGAACCGCTGGTTCAACGCCCTGCGGCGATTACAGGGCAAGCCCTACTGGTCGCTGGCGGCCTGGATCAAAAGCCGGATTGGCAAGGCCAGAACCTTTATCCGCCGTTTCGAGTTGGCAGCGCTGACCGCGGCGGAAAAAGGCCACTATCACGGTTTTATCTGCGGCCATATCCACTCGGCGGGCTTCCTGCGCAGCGAAGAGGGTCTCTACTGTAACGATGGCGACTGGGTGGAACACTGCACCGCACTGGTGGAGCGGGAAAACGGTCGGCTGGAACTGTTGCACTGGTCCGAATCGCCTGTGACCCTGAGTCAGGAACCGGAGACGCCGAACCCGGAGCTGGCCGGTGACGCCCGGCCCGTGATTGATGCGTTACCGGCGGCGTTTCTGGAGCAAATCAACGGTCCCGCCCGGTGATTCAGTTCCGGACCCGATAGGGCTCCAGGATAGCGGCCATATCCTGACCCAACTGTTCGAGTTCGGTCCGAGATAGCTCCCGTTCGGCGATGGAACGAAGCCCCATGATCTGACTTTGATACAGTCTGGCCAGGCGTCGGCAATCTGTGTCGGGCGCCAGCTCGCCCTGCTTTCTGGCGGCTTCCAGTAACTCGGTAAAGGCATTTTCAATGGCGGTCAGTAAGGCCTTTGCCTCTTGATGGAGCGCGGTGTTGGTGTTGCTGGATTCAAGCAGCGTTTTCACAATCAGGCAGGCCCGCGCCGGGGTGCTGCTGTCTGGCTCTGAACAGCTCCTGGCGATCTTGACCAGAAAAGCCTGCAGGCCATCCAGCACGTTGTTGTAGCCGGCCATGTGGCAGGCAAGATCTTCGCCTGCCTGGTGCGCATACCTTGCCAGCGCTTCCGAAAACAGCCCGTCTTTACTGCCGAATGTTGCGTAGATGCTGCCCGGGCGCATGTCCAGAGCCCGCTCAATCTGCTTCATGGAGCTGCCATGGTAGCCCTTGTGCCAGAACAGGCCGACCGCGCTGGCAAGGGCAGTTTCCCGATCATAGCTTGGAGGTCTGGGCATCTGTTTCCCCGCTGGGTCTTTCAATGAATATTCGGGCAATCATAACGTGAGTGTTCGCTCAAAAATAGCTGCGATTGAATTGCAGGGTGGGCTGTCAGTCGCCATCTACATCTTTGCCTCTTCGGGCGTTCAAGGCTTCGGCTACCCGTTCATCAATCTTGCGCAGAAACGCTTCCTCGGTTCGTGCCGAGGCGTGGGCACCCAGCAACTCATTGCTGGCGCGCAGGTTACCGATAAAGGTTCGGCAATGTTTGCACATCATCAAATGTGTTTTCACCGACAGATTCCGCCGGGTGTCCAACTCGCCGTCGATGTAGTCACTGGCGATCCTGGCCAGCTCGCTGCATTTCAGCATTCGCCGGTCTCCTGGAAGGTTTCTACCATCAGAAAGATCTTCTGCCTGGCACGATGTAACAACACCCGAAGATTGGACGCGCTGACCCCGAGAATGTTACAGAGGTCGTCTGATTTGTGCTGGTGCGCCTCGTAGAGAATCAGGGCGGATCGTTGGGTTTCCGGCAACGCAGAGAGATGTTTGTCCAGGCACTGGTTAAGGGCGCCATTTTCCATCAGCGTATCGGCAGATTCATGAAACTTCAGCCTGGGGGGTAATTGCCAGTGGCCTCTGGCGTTGAAGCGTTCCGCCAGATCAGGCTCAAGGCCGTCTGAGTCGTCGAGAGGGACTTCCCGTTTGCTTGCCCGCAGCCGATTCTTGCAACGGTTGGCGACAATGCGGTGCAACCAGGTTTTTAGCCCCGAACGGCCCTCAAATTTCTGAATGGCATCGATTACGGCGACCCAGCAGTCCTGCACGACGTCTTCGGCGGCCGCCTCATCAAGGTAAAACCTGGCGACCGCGAGCATACCGGGCGTGAAGCTGCGCACAGCTTCCTGAAAGGCGAGGTTGTCTCCGTCACGCAGCCCGCATACTAGCGCCTGCTCGTGTGGAGGGGCTGTGTGAGTCATGGTTATTCTCTTTCGTGAGCGGTTGTTCAAGAATAGCGGCAAGGCGCCCGATGTGTCGAGAAGTTTCCCTGACTGTATGCACTAACAACTTGTGACTGAATTGTTAAACAATCGTGTGTATTTGATGACATCTGGCAGGGCACGATGACGTAAAACCCAATAGGCATGTTTAAAAGGTGGGCGAGGTGTAACAGGTGTAGAGTTGATGTGTCTCAAAGGTAAACGACAAGTGTTTAAAGGGTTTCTTTCATGACATTGAAAAAGTGGATTCTTGTTTTCGCCATTGCGATTGTTGTGATCGGCTTTATCGCAGCTGGCGGAAATGAACTTCTGACACTGGAAAACCTGAAGAGACATCAGCAGAGTCTTGGCGACTGGATTGATTCGAATCTACTGATTGCGCTTTCCGCTTTTGTGGTGGTTTATGTACTGGTTACCGCATTGTCTTTGCCGGGGGCAACGGTCATGACTCTGGCAGGAGGGGCTTTCTTCGGAAACCTGTACGGATTTGCTGCGGTGTCTTTAGCCTCGACCGTTGGAGCCTCTTTGGCGTTCCTGGCTGCTCGTTTCCTGGTGCGGGATTCGTTGCGTAAACGTTACGGAGACACAGTGGCGAAAATGGACCGTGGCATCGAAAAAGATGGTGCCTTCTACTTGGCCACCCTGAGGCTTGTACCGGTGTTCCCTTTTTTCCTGATCAACCTGGCCATGGGCCTGACCGCCATGAAGCTGCGCACCTATGCCGTGGTGAGCTGGGTTGCCATGTTGCCTGGCACGTTTGTTTACGTAAACGCCGGCACCCAGTTGGGGCAGATTCAGTCCACCGGCGACATTGTCTCGGCTGACCTGCTGCTGTCCTTTGCATTGTTGGGTCTCTTTCCCTTGATTGCCAAGTTTGTGGTGGGCTTCATCCGCCGCCGCAAGGTGTATGCCGGCTGGCAGAAACCCGCGCATTTCGACTACAACCTGCTGGTCATTGGCGGTGGTTCCGCCGGTCTGGTCTCTGCCTATATAGCGGCGGCGGTGAAAGCGAAGGTTGCCCTGATAGAAAAGCACAAGATGGGCGGCGATTGCCTCAATACCGGCTGCGTGCCCTCCAAAGCCCTGATTCGCAGCGCCAGGGCCGCGGATACGCTGCGCCATGCCAATCGGTACGGGCTGGAATCGGTGCCGGTCAAAGGCTCGTTCAAAAACATCATGAACCGCGTCAGGGAGGTGATTGCGAAAGTTGAGCCCCACGATTCTCCCGAGCGTTACCGAAAACTGGGTGTGGACTGCATTACTGGTGAAGCCAGCTTTGTGTCGCCCTGGGAACTGGAAGTAAGGCACAACGATGGCCGCACCGAGCGCCTCACCGCCCGCAGCATCGTCGTGGCCACCGGTGGCAAGCCGGCGGTACCTTCAATTCCTGGTCTGGAAGACATGGAGCCGCTGACCTCGGACAACCTGTGGCAACTGGAAGAACAGCCTGACCGTCTGCTGGTGCTCGGCGGTGGCCCGATTGGCTCGGAACTGGCCCATGCGTTTGCGCGGCTGGGTAGTCAGGTGACGCAGGTGGAAATGGGTGAGCGCCTGCTGGCGAAAGAGGATGCCGATGTCTCTGAACTGGTGTTGAAACAGTTTCGGGCAGACGGCGTGGACGTTCGGTTGAAACATTCTGCCGCCGAGTTTCGTATAGAGGAAGGGGAGAAGGTTGCCTACTGTAAGCATGAAGGTGAGCGGGTACGCATTCCTTTCGATCAGGTTCTCGTGGCGGTTGGCCGCGCAGCCAACACCGCCGGCCTGAATCTGGAGCGTATTGGTGTGGAAACCCTGCCAAACGGAACGGTACCGGTGGAAGAGGACATGAGCCTGAGGTACCCGAATGTGTTTGCCTGTGGCGATGTGGCCGGCCCGTACCAGTTCACTCACGCTGCGGCCCACCAGGCCTGGTACGCGGCCGTCAACGGTCTGTTCGGGCAGTTCAAGCGCTTCAAGGTGGATTACCGGGTAATGCCCTGGGTTACGTTCACCTCGCCGGAAGTGGCCAGAGTTGGGTTGAGTGAGGCTGAGGCAAAGGCAAAGGGCGTGGCCTACGAGGTTACTCGTTACGGCCTGGATGACCTGGACCGGGCGATTGCCGAAAGCGAGGACCATGGCTTTATCAAGGTGCTGACTCCGCCGGGCAAAGACAAGATTCTTGGCGCTATGGTGGTGGGCACGCACGCCGGGGAAATCCTGGCCGAGTTCACCCTGGCGATGAAACACGGTCTGGGCCTGAACAAGATCCTGGGCACCATTCACCCCTACCCGACCTGGAACGAGTCGGCCAAGTACGCGGCCGGTGAATGGAAGCGCTCTCATGCCCCTGAAGGCATTCTGAAGCTGCTGGAGAAGCTCCATGGCTGGCGCCGTGGGAAAAAGACGAATACACCAAGGAGCCACTATGCCCCTGACCAAAACCCGACCGGCCCGCGCTAAACGCATTCCGGCCGTGGAAGTTCTGGAACCCCGGGCCCGTGATCGCTGGACCCACACCCGCAACGGTGATCCCCGGGGATACATCGATGCCGACAGGCTAAAAGAGCTGTGGATACACACTGGTACCGCCTGCAACCTGGCCTGCCCGTTTTGCCTGGAGGGTTCCCATCCCGGTGATGGCCGCATCCCGGGCATGAAGCTCCTTGACGTGAAACCGTTTATCCACGAAGCCATTGACATGGGCGTGGAGCAGTTTTCCTTCACCGGTGGTGAGCCCTTCGTGATCCGGGATTTCGTCAATATCCTGGACTACGCGAGCCAGTACCGCCCCTGCTTTGTGCTCACCAACGCCACTGAGCCGCTGCACAAGCGCCAGCATCAGGTGCTGCCCTTATTGGATAACCCCTATCCGATCCACTTCCGGGTGAGCCTGGATTTTCCCGACCGCGCCCGGCATGACAAGGACCGCGGCGAGGGCAGCTTTGATGAGGCCTTGCAGGGCATCCGCTGGCTGATCGAACAGGGTTTCAAGGTATCCATTGCCCGCCAGACCGATCCGAAGGAAATTCCGGCTGATATCGAAGCCGCGTTCCGTGGAATCTTCCGGGAATGGGGCATTCCGGAGGGCCTGGCGTTCACCGCGTTTCCGGACCTGGGCACGCCTGGTTCGGAAGATGGCAGCCCGGAGATTACCGAGACCTGCATGGAGAAGTATCCGACGAAGGAATCCCGGTCGCACTTTATGTGCACCTATACGCGGATGCTGGTGAAGAAGGGCGAACAGGTGCGGGTGTATGCCTGCACGCTGGTGGACGATGATCCGCAGTATGACCTTGGTGGCACGCTGGCGGAGAGTATGGACGAGCGGATCATGTTGCGGCACCACCGGTGTTTCTCGTGCTACCGCTTTGGGGCGAGTTGTTCGGCGCCTGCGTAGATCCGTTAAACCGTAAACCAGGAACAAGACAATGAATTTTACCGAAGTATCCCTGTTCTGGGGATTCCTGCTGGTCTACGGCGTGGTTATGTATGCGCTGTCGCCCAAGAGCAAGAACGCAAACTCTTTTTACAAGGGCGCTGATGATCAGGGCAACCCGGTGGGTCAGTGGTCGCTGACGGCGAGTATTTTTATCAGCTGGATCTTTGCCAAGTCGGTGACTAATGCGGCGAATCTGGGGGCGGCTTATGGTGTGGTGGGCGGTCTGGCTTATGCCAGTTACTGGCTGTCCATCCCGGTGGCAGGCTATGTGATTTACCTGATCCGGACCCAGACCGGGGCCCGGAGTCTGCAGGATTTTCTGACCTCGCGTTTCGGGCGGCTGGCCAGTCTGGCGTTTGCCGCGGCGGTTCTTATCCGGCTCTATAACGAGGTCTGGAGTAACACCGCGGTGGTGGGCGGTTACTTCGGGTTGCCCGGTGAGTGGGAGTATTACGCGGCGGCGATGCTGTTTACGGTGTTTACCCTGGCTTACAGTCTGAAGGGCGGTCTCCGGTCCTCGATCTTCACCGATGTGATTCAGGCCTTCGTGTTTGTGTTCTTTGTGGGGGCGGTATTGTTCCTGATCATCCCTGCCAACGACACCAGCGCCCTGTTGACTAATGGTGAGTTCCGGCTCAATGCTGGTTTCGACTTGCTGTTGGTGGCTCTGTTGCAACTGTTCAGTTATCCATTCCACGATCCGGTGCTGACTGACCGGGGCTTTGTGAACAAGGAAAAGACCATGCTCAAGAGCTTTGTGGTCGCCGGATTGTTGGGCTTTGTGGCGGTGTTTATTTTCAGTCTGGTGGGCGTTCACGCCCGGCTTAACGGCATTGAGGCCATGGGTAACGCGCCCGCAGCAGTGGGCCAGTCCCTGGGGCTGGCGGCGTTGTTCTTTATGAGCGTGGTGATGATGACCTCGGCCGGTTCCACTCTCGATTCCACCTTTACCTCACTGGCCAAGTCCCTTGCGGTGGATCTGCCTCGCCTGGCGCGGCGTGCGTCGGACAAGCTGCCGAGCATGAGAGTGGGGGCCGTGGTGATGGTGATTTTTGCCTTCCTGGGTAACCTGCCCATGTTCGCCGGTACTGACATCCTCAAGGCGACGACCATCTCGGGAACCATGGTCATGGGGCTGGCGCCGGTTTTCCTGTTCTATGGTTTTACCCAGTGGTCGCCCTGGAGCTTCCATCTCAGCTTCTGGATCGGGCTTGGTCTTGGTGTTCTGTTGGCGGTGGGCCTCATCCCATCAAGCTGGGCGATTGGTGACGGTGCCTATGCGATGTTGCTGGGCGTGAATGCTTACGGTTTCCTGATCTGTACGGTGTGTTTCTTCCTGCCCTTGCTGTTAAAGCGTCTGGCTGGAAAGCCGGTGGCCGCCGAAGGTGCCTGACCAGAACGGAGGGGCCAGATCATGGCTGATACAGAAGGGCGCAGCTGCCCGCTGACATACCGCTACACGCCAGAGTCTCTTTGCAGAGAGCCGGCGCAGGTTTCTGAGGACGTGCTGTACATCGTCGGTGGTCTTTACGGCAATGCCTTCGCCCTTGATGAAATCGAGGTCATGGTGCGCGCAGAGGAGCGCCATGGCCACCGGGTGAAGCTGGTCTTCAATGGCGATTTCAACTGGTTTAACGCTGACGACACCTTGTTCCGGGAGATCAATAGCCGGATCCTGGACCACACAGCGATTCTCGGCAACGTGGATTATGAGCTCTCGGTCCCCAATGCCGGCGCCGGCTGTGGCTGCGCGTACCCGGAGTATGTGGATCAGGGAGTGGTGGAGCGGTCCAATCAGATGATGGGGCGGCTGCAGGTGGTGGCGGACCGACACCCCGATATTCAAAAGAAACTCTCATTATTGCCACGATACCGTTGCCTGATATTTGGAGGCCTAAAGGTTTTGGTCTTGCATGGTGATCCGGAGTCTCTGGCCGGGTGGGGGCTGGCTCACGAATCTATTGCCTCGGGCGGCGAGGAAAAGCTGGCGTACTGGTTTCGTGCCACCGGTGCCGACCTGATCGCTTGCACCCATACCTGTCTGCCGGTGGTCTGGTCCGGTAAAGTGGATGAAAAACAACGGATCGTGGCCAATAACGGTGCGGCCGGCATGGGTAATCTGCGTGCCGACTCCCGGGGGCTCGTTACCCGCATTGGCTTTACAAGCCCTTTTATGGAGCCGTTGGCGGCAATTGCGCGGCCCGGTCTGCATGTTTCCCTGATGCCGGTGGCTTACGATATCGATGCCTGGCTGGCTCAGTTTGACAGGCTTTGGCCCGAAGGGTCGCCTGCCGCTGTGTCCTATCGAAGACGCCTGATTGACGGCACCCATCTTGTGCCGGAGGGCATCATTTTTCCGTCTTTCCGGTAACCAATTTGTCACTGGCAAATGCTTCAATCCGGTCTATTCTGAAACGATCGGGCCCGGGCCGTGTTGAGTGGCTGGCCGGGGTCGACTTGAAATATATTTTGTGGTCTATATAATTCAACACTAACTTTTGGCAGCGAATTGATCACGTTATGACATCAGAAGGATCGAATACCACCGCCATCACCCTGCGTAAACCGACAAAGGATGATGGCTACAGGCTTCACCAGCTGGTTGCGGAATGCCCCCCGCTGGACCCCAACTCGATTTACTGCAACCTGTTGCAGTGCAGCCACTTTGCCGAGACCGGCGTGGCCGCGGAGAAGGAAGGCGATCTGGTCGGCTTTATCTCCGGATACATCCCTCCCCAACAGCCCGAGACCGTGTTTGTCTGGCAGGTGGCGGTTCACGAGAAAGGTCGTGGACAGGGCCTCGCCAAGCGGATGCTGAAGGAAATCGTTGGCCGGGACGCGTGCAGCAACGTTACGCACCTGGAAACCACGATTACCGAAGACAACGAGGCCTCGTGGGCGCTGTTCCGCTCTTTTGCCCGTGATCTGGGAGCTGAGCTCACCTACCACGAGCATTTCGAGAAAGAGACCCATTTTGGCGGCAAGCACGATTCTGAATTTCTGCTGCGCATCGGGCCTTTCACGAACCCTGTCTGAGAGCCTGTGTTCACGCCTTCAGGCGTGAACCACTGACGAGATTGTAGTAGCCGGCAGGCCGCCCGGGGTGGGCCTGCCATTCGGCTTAAAGCAACGCTCGGCGGGTCTGTTGCGACCGACACGTTTTACCGACAGGCTCCCGCGCATTTACCTCGAACCTGACATGCTAAGAGGCAAGACAATGGAAATTTTCAAGTCTACTGAATCTGAAGTTCGCGTTTATTCCCGTGCTTTTCCGGTGATTTTCAACCGCGCCAAGAACGCGCATCTGTACACCGAAGATGGCAAGGAATACCTGGACTTTCTGGCCGGTGCCGGTTCCCTGAACTACGGCCACAATAACGACATCCTGAAGAAAGCGCTGCTTGAGTACATTGAAGCGGACGGTGTGAGCCAGGGCCTGGACCTGTTCACCACCGCCAAGCACGACTTCATGGAATCGTACAAAAAGCACATCCTCGATCCCCGTGGTCTGGACTACAAGATGCAGTTCACCGGTCCCACCGGTACCAACTGTGTGGAAGCGGCCATGAAGCTGGCCCGTAAGGTGAAAGGCCGTACCAACATCATTTCCTTCACCAACGGTTTTCACGGTGTCACTACCGGTGCGGTAGCAGCCACTGGTAACGAGCATCACCGTGGTGGCGTAGGTATTCCCCTGGGGCATGTCGACTTCATGTTCTACGACGGCTACCTGGGCGAAGACGTTGATACCCTGGCCATCATGGACAAGGTGCTGTCAGACAGCTCTTCCGGCGTTGAGCTGCCGGCTGCCGTCATTGTTGAAGCCGTGCAGGGCGAAGGTGGTCTGAACGCCGCCCGTGCCGAGTGGCTCAAAGGTCTGTCCGAGCTGTGCCAGAAGCACGATATTCTGCTGATTGTGGATGATATCCAGGCGGGCAACGGCCGTACCGGCGAGTTCTTCAGCTTTGAGTTCGCCGGCATCAAGCCGGACATTGTGACCGTGTCCAAGTCCCTGAGCGGCTATGGTCTGCCGATGGCACTGGTGCTGTTCAAGCCGGAACTGGACGTGTGGGAATCCGGTGAACACAACGGTACCTTCCGTGGTAACAACATGGCGTTTGTCACTGCCCGTGCCGCCATTGAAACCTACTGGAAGGACGACACCTTTGCCAACGAAGTGAAGGCCAAGACCAAGGTGCTGGGTGATGCCCTGCAGGCCATCTGCGACAAGTACCCGGGTGAGTTCAAGATGAAAGGCCGGGGCCTGATGCGCGGCATCGAGGCCAAGCATGCAGATCTGACCGGCCCGATCACCAAGCGTGCCTTTGAGCACGGCCTGATCATCGAGACCAGTGGTCCGAACGATGAGGTGATCAAGTGCCTGATGCCGCTGACCACCAGCGAAGACGATCTGCGCCTGGGTGTGAAAATCCTGGCCGAGAGTGTCGATGAGATCATGCAGGAAGGTGTTAGCGAGGCGTCGTAAGGCGCCCGCCATCCCACCTTACATTCCGCAGGATAGCAAAGGCAATGACATGACAACGGCACAACATACTGTCGAGAAAATCGGCGGTACTTCCATGAGTAACTATGAGGCCGTGCGCGACAATATCATTATTGGTAAGCGCAAGAAGAGCGACCTCTACCAGCGGATTTTTGTGGTCTCTGCCTACGGTGGCGTGACCAATGAACTGCTGGAGCACAAGAAAACCGGTGAGCCGGGGGTCTATGCCCTGTTTGCCGATGC
>NZ_DIHV01000026.1:9637-15077 GCF_002420325.1 Marinobacter sp. UBA5687 | reverse complement strand
GACGACCTTACCAAGCTGATTCAACTGCTGACGGACATCAACGGTGAGCTGTTTGCCGATCCGATGCTCAAGCAGCAGGCGGACCAGTTCATTACTGATCGCATTGAGGGGGTCCGGGGCTGCCTGATCGACCTGCAGCGCCTGTGTTCCTATGGCCAGTTCCAGCTTGAAGAGCATCTGCTCACCGTGCGGGAGATGCTGGCGGGGATTGGCGAGGCCCACAGTGCTTTCAATACCGCCCTGAAACTGCAGCAGGAAGGTATTAACGCCCGCTTTGTCGATCTCACCGGCTGGCGCGACAGTGAATTGCTGCCGCTGGATGAAAAGCTCAAGCAGGCCTTCGATGCCATCGACCTGAGCCGGGAACTGCCAATCGTGACCGGTTATGCCCAGTGCAAGGAAGGTCTGATGCGTACCTTCGACCGGGGCTACAGTGAGATGACGTTCAGCCGCACGGCGGTGATCACCAACGCCCGGGAAGCGATCATCCATAAGGAATACCATCTGAGCTCTGCCGATCCGAACATTGTTGGCGAAGACAAGGTGGTTCCGTTAGGGCGTACCAACTACGACGTCGCCGACCAGTTGGCCAACCTGGGGATGGAAGCGATTCACCCGCGGGCTGGTAAAGGTCTGCGCCAGAACGAGATTCCGCTGCGGGTGATGAACACCTTTGAGCCGGAGCACACTGGTACGCTGATCACTGGTGACTACGTCAGTGAAAAACCCCAGGTGGAGATCGTGGCCGGTGCCAAAGGCGTATTTGCCATTGAGGTGTTCGACCAGGACATGCAGGGCGAGCCGGGTTCCGACCGCCGTATTCTGGATGTACTGAGCCGTTTCAAAGTGCGGTTCATGTCCAAGGACACCAATGCCAATACCATTACCCACTACGTGGATACCACGCTCAAGCACGTGAAGCGGGTGGTCAAGGCACTGGAAGAAGAGTTCCCCAATGCCGAAATCAGTACCCGCAAAGTGGCCCTGGTGTCTGCCATTGGCAGTGATATGAAGGTGCCGGGCATTCTCGCCCGTTCGGTAAAATCACTGGCTGACAAGGACATCAGCGTGCTGGCGATCCACCAGTGTATGCGCCAGGTGGATATCCAGTTCGTGGTTGACGAAGACAAATACGACCAGGCGATTGTGGCCCTGCACGGGGCGCTGATTGAGCCTCATAACCACGAATATGCCATCGTGGCGGCATCAACCACCGCCGGCTAGGAATTACCCACAGGCGGAACCGGTCGCTTCGTCTGTGGGTAATGGAGGAGTCTTGCCTCCAGATCGGGCGCCCGGTCGGCCGTCTCACAACCTGTGAGGTTTCATGGCCGGGCGTGACCGATCCCTCCCCCGCTCATCCTCATTTCTGTATTCCTGTATTTCGGTTTTCCCCTCGTTGCCGGGGAATCCATGTCTGCCTGACATGCGTATTCTCAATAAATATCAAACGGGTACCGAGCCATGCAGATACAGAGCCGGCCGGGACCGCTTCCGACGCTGCCCAACGATGGTGAAAGGGATTCCCTGGTCGGGTTGTATTTCAGGGATGCGTCCCGGCATGACCTCCTCAGCGAAACCGATGAACGGCGTCTGGCCAGAAAGCTGATCCGGTCGCTACGGGTGATTCACACCGAACTGGCATTACCCGAGGATACCCCACAAACCTTGCGGGATGTGGTGGGTAGCCTCGGGGATGCCTGTGCCTTTTCGGCCCGCTGTCGCCGGGCTTACCACCTTGCCTTGGCCTGCCGTCACCGCCTGATTCAGAGCAATCTGAGGCTGGCGGTACATATCGCCCGCCGCTACGGCCATCATGGCATTGCCATGTCGGACCTGATCCAGGACGCCAACGTGGGGCTTATCAAGGCTGTAGAGCGCTACGACCCCGGCAAGGGCTTCCGGTTTTCCACCTACGCTTACTGGTGGATCAGCGAGGAAGTGCGCCGCTGCCTGCAGCGGGGTGTGCGTGTGGTGCATACGCCGGAAAACGTGGTGGAGGAGATCCGCCAGTTGCAGAAGGTGTCCATGCGTTTGCATCAATCCCTCGGCCGGGAGCCCACCCAGTCCGAGCTGGCTCGGGAAATGGAGGCCACACCTTCCAGGATTGGCGAACTGAGAGCCCTGGCGGCCCGGGAAGTTTCAACGGATGTACCACTGGTCGAAGATGGATCGGTGACCCTGGCTGACAGTCTTGATGCGGGTGCTGATACCCGCCCGGACCAGCCGTTTCGGGCGCGGGACCGGATGATTCGGCTGGAGCGCATGATGGGGGCATTGTCGGACCGGGAGCGGGATATCCTGACCCGGCGTTACGGGCTTGGCTTGATTGAACCCGAGACTCTACAAACCATCTCGGAGCAGATGGGCCTGAGCCGGGAGCGAGTGCGCCAGATCGAGAAAGGAGCCCTGAGAAAGCTGCAGACCCTGTTTGGAACCGATCCTGACGGTGCCTGAATCAGGCACCGTGCAGCAGGAAGAACCAGCCGGCCACGGTTAGCTGGCAAGCCAGTACCACGGTGGTCAGCACCAATCGCATCTTCAAGTACCAGGCCGGCCAGTAGCTTCGCATCCAGCGGGCGTCTACCAGATACAGCAACAGGAACGCGACGATGTAGAGCGGGATTTTTTGTGGCGTCTGTAGCAACAGTCCGATACCGGCGGCAACGAAGAACAACTGGCTCAGCAGCATGGTCACCAGGGGCGATTGCGGGTAGGAGCGGTTTTCCAGCTGCATGGCAATGGTCCAGTAGATTCCGCCCATAAAAGCGAGAATACCGGCACTGTAGATATAGAACCACGCCAGAATGGCAACGCTGTTGGCTGGCATCAGGAACAGGCCAGCGGTGCCTAGAATGAATGGAATCAGGCCGGCAATGCCGACCAGAACAGCGAGGCGAGCAACTGAAATCACGACTTCTGCCTCTGTACCTGTATCCGCATGGGTTCAATGTCTGCCGGCGCCATCCCGACCATTTCATGGTACGCGGAGGGATGCACCACCTGGGTTTCGCGAATGGTGTAGCTGGAGAGGGTGTCCTGAATCTGCCAGGCGCTGCGGAACAGCCGGGTCTGCCCTTTATGGTCCGACAGTACCTTCATGCCTCCAGGGCCATGCAGGCGAGCCATGTACTGTTGGCCCTCCAGGGAGAGGATCTCCAGAAGGTCGATCACCGGTTGTTCCAGGTTTTTGAGTTCGTCGAGGGTAATGCGCACCGTGAAGCTCCCGAAATGATGTGTCAGGGGAACTTACGATCAACCGGCCCGGTAAGATCATTGTGCCAGTTGCCGGCACTCCGTGTGGGTGTGGCAGGACACCAGATGATCATTGACCATGCCGGTGGCCTGCATGAAGGCGTAGACGATGGTTGGGCCCACAAAATTAAAGCCAGCTTTCTTCAGGGCCTTGGACATGGCTTCGGATTCCGGGGTGGTGACGGGAACCTCAGCCAGTGCCTGCCACCGATTCTGGATTGGCCGGCCGTCGACGAATTGCCACAGAAACTCCGAGAACGAGATGCCCTGATCCCGCAGAGCCAGGAAGCCTCGGGCATTGCGGATAATGGAATGTACTTTCAGGCGATTCCGGATGATTCCCGGGTCTGCCAGCAGGCGGGCGATATCGTCCTCATCAAAGCGGACGATCTGCTCCGGGTCAAAGCCGGCGTAGGCCTGGCGGTAGCTTTCCTGCTTGCGAAGGATGGTAATCCAGCTTAAGCCGGCCTGTTGTCCGTCCAGGCAGAGTTTCTCGAACAGCGCCTGGTTGTCATATTCCGGGCGCCCCCAGACGGTATCGTGGTAGTGCACGTACAGTGGATCGGTGCCGCACCAGGGGCAACGGCCGGTGGTCTGGGGCATAGTGGCCTCGCCTATCACCTATGGTCGGGCTCTGATTAGCCGGTGAAACAGAGGCTCCCAGGTAAGGTCCAGGCTGGGAGCCGGCTCCAGATTGTAGTCATCTGGTGGTGGTTCCAGCAAGGTGATCTCCGGCCAGGGACTGGCGTTATCCGGGTTGCCATCGCAGGGATAAACCAGGGTGACCAGAAAGCCCTCGGCATAAAGGCAACTGGCCTGCCAGTGTCGGTCCGGCTGATCCCCGTACAGCTCGAAATTCTTGCGCACTTCCAGAGTCTGCAGGTTGCCAGCGATGCCCCGCCCGGTTGCCTTCAGCCAGGCTTCCTTCAGGGTCCAGGTCTTGAGAAAGCTGAATGGATCGTCCGCCTTCAGCAGCCATTCCTGCTCAACGGGAGTGAACCAGCGTGTCGTCACTCTGGCCCAGTCTGGCCGGCGCTGGCTTGGTTCCAGATCAATCCCCAGGGCGTCCCGGCCGGTGGCACAGGCAGTCAGCCCCTGGCTGTGGCTCAGGGACAGGTGCCAGCCCTGCGGGCTGGCGGAGGCAACGGGCCGTCCCGGTACCGGATTACAGCTTGCCGGAGCCTCACCACTGGCCCGGGCCAGGGCCTGGCGAATCAGCCAGCGGCTGGTCAGGTGTTCCTGGCGCCTGGGCCCTTCCAGGCGCGCCAGGGTTTCGCCTTCATCGGCGGTCATCCAGGCCGGAGCCTGAGACAGGTTCCGGTTAATCTGGTGGCATAGCCAGATTGCCGGCCGGTCAGGGTTGCAGTCGTTGGATTGTCCAGCCATCGCCCTCTCTCACGTACTCAAATCGATCGTGAAGCCGGCTCGGCCTTCCCTGCCAGAATTCGATTCGCTCCGGAACCACCCGGTACCCGCCCCAGAAACTGGGAAGCGGAATTTCTCCGGAACTGAATTTGCGCTTCATCTCCGCGACTTTTTGCTCCAGCAGGCCTCGGGATGTAATGACCTGACTCTGCTCTGAAACCCAGGCGCCAATCTGGCTGCCCCGGGGCCGGGACGAAAAGTAGCGCAGGGATTCCGCCTTGCTGACCTTTTCGACCGCACCCTGAATACGCACCTGCCGGTTCAGGCCAATCCACGGGAATAGCAGGGCGGCCCGGGGATTCTCCTGAAGCTCCTGAGCCTTGCGACTGCCGTAATTGGTGTAAAACACGAATCCCTGGTTGTCGAAATACTTCAGCAGCACGGTTCTGAGATCGGGCATGCCATCGACACCGGTGGTGGCCAGTGACATGGCATTGGGCTCCAGAATGCCCGCCGTTCTGGCATCCTCGAACCAGGTCTGGAACTGCTGCACGGGATCTTCGTTCAGGTGTTCCCGGTCCAGCCCTTCGCTTTCGAAATCCCGACGCATATCGCCGATATCCATACTGCTCGTCTCCGTTGATCAACACAGGGAGTCATACGTCAGCGGAGCATATCGGGTTCGGTGGCCGCTGTCAGGTTTCGTGTCTGGTCTGGTGAATTCGCTGACAAACACCGTACACGGGCGCTATGCTTGCACCATGGCCGGCTGCGGTGCCGTGGGCAGATAAAGGGAGAGACTTGTGGCAGAGAAAGAGGC
>NZ_DIHV01000026.1:0-9281 GCF_002420325.1 Marinobacter sp. UBA5687 | reverse complement strand
GGTAGCAAGCCGCCGGGTGGTGAGTCGCCGGAAGAGCCAACTGGTCAGGAACCTGCTGATCGCAATGGGAATGTTGCTGGGCCTGTATGCCCTGGCAGGCTTCCTGGTTCTGCCCTGGTGGCTGGAGCGGTCGCTGCCGGAACAGCTGGATCAGCGCATGGGCTGGCAGGCCGAGGTAGAGCGCGTCCGGTTCAACCCGTTTGCCTTCAGCCTGGAAGCAGACGCCTTTTCTGCAAAGGATGCAGATGGGGAGCCGGTGACGGCGTTTGACCACCTGCGGGTCAATCTCAGTTTCCTCAATTTGCTCCGCGGTATCATCGGGTTTGAAGAAATCCGTCTGGTGGAGCCGGACGTTCGCCTGGATTTGCTGCAGGACTACGACATCAATTATGCCCGGGACTGGCGCAGTGCCAATCCCGAGAGTGAGGACGCGACCCAGACTGAAACCGCCGAGAAGGGTAATCCGCCCAGGCTGTATTTCCAACAGGTGACCATTGACGGCGGTGAACTGCTGTTCCGCGACTTCTCCCAGGGCGGCGACCCTGCCGAATTCCGGGTTGCGCCGCTGGATCTGACCCTGAACGACCTGGCCACCTGGCCCCGGGAAGGCAGCGACAGCCAGTATTCTGTGATGGCCGCCTTGGGTGAGCAGGTGATTGAATGGGATGGGGAATTAAGCGTTACCCCGCTGTACTCCGCAGGGCGGCTCCGGCTTTCCGGGCTTCGCCATGATACTCTCGCCCACTTCCTGACTCCCTATCTGCCGTGGCAGCTGCGCGATGGCACCGTGACCCTGGAATCCCGCTATGAACTGGCCGGTGGCGATCGCTTTGAACTGATCACTTCCGATGGCAATCTCACCATCCAGCAACTGGCGCTGGCGCTGTCGGCTGCAGATGACCAGCCTGCCCTGGCCACCGAGACCATTGCCGTTCAGGGCATTGGCTTCGATCTGACGGCCCGGGAGGCCACCGTTGGCATGGTGTCGATCGAGCAACCGTCGCTGGCTGCGTCCCGGAATGCCGAGGGTGAGGTGGATTGGCAGGCGTCTCTGGCAACTGCCGGAACCGATCAATCCGAAACCTCGGAGCCGGCGTCTGATTCGGGCGAGCCATTCCGCTGGTCGGTCCAGGGTGTCGAGTTGTCCGGCGGCCAGGTTCGCTGGCGGGATCAGGTGCCGGAAACAGACGCCGACATTGCCGTCAATAATCTGGCCATTACCATGGGTGGTCTCTCCCACCGCCTGGATGAACCGGTTTCCTACGATATTTCCGCAGAACTCGGCACCGGTGGCCGGGTGACCGCCATTGGCCAGCTGACTCCGGCGCCGTTTACCTTTGAGGGCGCCTTGTCCGGCAGCGACATCCTGTTGCCCGTTATCCAACCCTATGTTGCCGATGCCGCAAACCTGGAGCTGGTGGACGGGCGCCTGGGTTTCGATGGCAATCTGGACCTGGACGCCCAGGATGAACCCCTGACCGGCACCTTCAGCGGCACCGCAGAAATTGCTGGGCTAGCCACGAGGCTACCGGGCAATGGCGGGGAGCTGGTGTCCTGGGAGTTGCTGCGCCTGGCGCCGGTGGAGTTCAACCTTAATCCCGCCCGCCTGGAGATCGGTACCGTGACCCTGAGCAGCCCGGCGGTTAATGTCATCCGGGCCGCCGACGGCCTGCATAATCTGCAGCAGATTATTCAGAATGGCGGGGCCTCCGAGGCAGAAGCCAGCGCAACGGAGCCGTCGGAAGGCTCGGAGGCAGGCTTTATTTTCCGCATTGGCGAACTGGTGGTGGAGCAAGGTTCCATGGCCTACACCGACCGCACGCTGGAGCCGCCCTTCAGTACCGGGTTCCAGGAACTTACGGGATCGGTGACCGGCATCAGCAATGTCCCTCCGCAACAGGGGCGGGTGGCGATCAGCGGCCAGCTGGCCGGGGTGGCACCGGTTCGTTTTGACGGAACCCTGGGCGCTCTGGGCACCGAAGAGCCCAGCAACCTGAAACTCACCATGAAAGACATGGCGTTGCCGGTACTGTCGCCCTATTTCGGTCGCTATCTGGGGTATTCGGTGGACAGCGGCAAACTGGAACTGGCGCTGGATTACCAGATAACCGGTACCCGGCTTGAGGCGTCCAACGAAGTGATCCTGGACCGGATGCAACTGGGCTCTGCGGTGGCCAGCGAACAGGCCATTAACGCCCCGGTCAAGCTGGGTCTGGCTCTGCTCACAGATCGTGACGGTGTTATCGAGGTGAATTTGCCCATTCAGGGCGACATGTCAGACCCCGAATTCAGCGTTGGCCAGATTGTCATGCGGGCGTTCGTGAACCTGTTGGTGAAAGCAGCCGCCTCACCGTTCAGTATGCTGGGCTCGCTGGCGGAAATGGCAGGCTTCAGCAGCGAAGAGCTGGGCCAGGTCAGCTTTGTCCCCGGCAGTGTGCAACTGGCGGATAACGAGGCCGAGAAACTGTCCGCGCTGGCCCAGGCGTTAAGAGAACGTCCGGAGCTTCTGCTCAACATCCGTGGTGCCGTCGCCCCTGAGGCTGATGCCCTGGCGTTGCTGAAAGCTCAGATGCAGGCCCGTGGCGAGACCGTCACCGGTGAAGCCTGGGAGCAGGCGCAGCAGGCCTGGCGCGATGGCGAGCGAAGCCTGCCCCCGGAAGCGCTCGGGCGTCTGGCCTCGGAGCGAGGGGTAACGGTTCGTCAGGTGCTGACGGCGACGCACGAGGTGTCGGACAGCCAGCTATTCCTGCTGGATCCGGCCCGTGATGCGCCGGTTGATGACCAGGGCAACGTGACGGTCCGGTTTACCCTGGACGTTCGTTGAAGCGGAATACACGGAGTTCCCCAGCCATGATTGATAGCCCGGGCCGAAAGGCCAGCCATTTCTTTGCCTATGTGTCGCGCCTGCGCTGGATCAAACGCTGGGGTCTGATGCGCAACGCCATTGATGAAAACGTGGCCACCCATTCCTGGGAGGTGGCTACCGTTGCCCACGCCCTGGCGCTTATTCGCAACCGGCATTTTGCCGGAACGGTGAACGCAGACCGTGTCGCTGCAGCGGCTCTCTATCACGATGCCACCGAAGTGATCACCGGGGATATGCCCACCCCGGTGAAATACCATTCCCGGGTGATGCGGGAGGCGTTCGGCGACATCGAACATAAGGCCGAAGCTGAATTGCTGGCGCTGTTGCCGGAAGACCTGCGGGAGGATTTTTCGCCCTATGTGCGGGAATCCCGACTGGGGCCGGAAGAAAAGGAGCTGATCAAGGCGGCGGACCGTCTCTCGGCCTGGCTGAAATGTCGTGCCGAACTGCGCGCCGGCAATCCGGAGTTCGGCCCCGCAGAGCAGCAGATCCGGGCACGCCTGGAAGCGGACGGCCTGCCGGAAGTGCAGTACTTCCTGGACGTGTTTGCACCCGGGTATGACCAGCCCCTGGATAACCTGCTGGGTTGATTGGAGGACTGGCTCTGGTGCCGGGCTCGCCAGGAGTCCAGTGCCATAGGTTTGCCTCTGGTGGCTCTCTAAAGTGGCGAATAACGAAAGCGCTGCTTTACTGAAAGACCACAACAAGAGGTTCCCGCCATGAAAGATCTGAACAACAAGGTGGCTGTCGTCACCGGTGCTGGCTCTGGTATCGGCCGATCCCTGGCCAAATCCCTCGCGGCCCGGGGCTGTCGGCTGGCTCTTTCCGACGTTAACGAGGCGGGGCTGGCGGAAACCGCAGCCGGACTGGACGGTGCCGAGGTGAAAACCTACCGCCTGGATGTCTCCGACCGGGACGCTATCTACGCCCACGCCGCACAGGTCCGCAAGGAATTTGGCCAGGTTAACCTGATTATCAACAACGCCGGTGTGGCCCTCTCTGCCACGGTGCGGGAAATGACCGACGCCGATTTCAAGTGGGTGATGGACATTGATTTCTGGGGCGTTGCCCATGGGACCCGGGCGTTTCTGCCGTACCTGATTGAATCCGGTGATGGTCATGTGGTGAACATCTCCAGTGTGTTTGGTCTGATCGGTGTGCCCAAGCAAAGCGCCTACAATGCTGCCAAGTTTGCGGTGCGTGGGTTTACCGAGTCCCTGCGCCAGGAAATGAAACTGGAGAATCAGCCGGTTCAGGTCAGCTGTGTGCACCCTGGTGGCATCCGCACCAACATTGCCAATGCCGCGCGCATGGGCAAGTCCGAAAACGCCGAGGCCCAGCGCAAGGGCTTCGACAAGCTGGCGATGACCACTCCGGACAAGGCGGCTGAAATTATTGTCAAAGGCATCCTCAAAAACGAATCCCGTATTCTGGTGGGGCCGGATGCCTGGGGCATAGACGCCATCAATCGGTTGCTGGGCTCGGCCTATCAACCGTTGGTGGAGCGGTTCTCCCGCAAGAACCTGTATATCTGAGGGCTCGCGGTAACCTGATCTCCGTTGGCTGGTTGTTTTACAGCCAGCGGAGACCGACTATACTCTCTGGTTGATCCAGGGAAGAGTCAGCATGAATACGTCAAAGCATCCGGATCTGGGGACGGCATTGGAACAAAGCCGCTCAGGACTCCGGGATAACCACCGTCGCTCGCTTACCAGGCTGTTGTTTCTGGTGACTGGCTCTGCGCTGGTCGTTTTTTCCTGTCTGCAATTTTTCAACGGTTATCCATGGGTGGCGCTGGTCGAGCTGTTGGCCAGTGGGCTGCTGTTCTACGGCGTTTTTTGCCTGAAAACCACGGCTCACCTGCAACAGTGGATCTACGCCTATCTGGTATCGCTGTTTTCGTTCTTCATCGTCATCATGCTGTTGCCAGAGGCTTCCATTGCGGCTTTTGTCTGGGTGCTGATGATGCCGGTTCTGGCCTACCTTCTGCTCGGCAAGCACGAGGGCATGATTCTGAGTGTGCCCTTTATGCTGGTGGGCGGGGTGGTTTACTACTTCTTTCTTGGTGAGGTGGGCTCTGCTCACCGGATGATCGATCTGCTCAACATGTTTCTGTGTGGTGCCCTGATGCAGGTGTTCATGCACATGTACGAGGTGCGTCGGGAAGAGGCTGAGCAACGGCTGGTCGATATGGCCCAGACCGATGCCCTGACCGGCCTGGCCAATCGCTCCAATTTCCAGTCAACACTGGCCCGCACCATTGCCGAGTGTGAGCGCAGCGGAGCCGATTTTGCTCTGGTGATTATGGACATCGACCACTTCAAACTGGTTAACGACACCCTCGGCCACGATGCCGGTGACTACGTGTTGAGGCATATCGGCCAGAGCCTGACCGAGCGCCTGCGCACGACCGATTTTGTCGGCCGGCTGGGCGGCGAGGAATTTGGCCTGATTCTGCGGGATGTGAAGCCCGGCGATGCCTTTGAGCTGATGGACGAATTGCGGGAACGCATTGCCCGGCGCGAGCTGAAATACGGCGAAGCGGGTATCCGCGTGACCGCCTCCTTTGGTATTGCCCAGTGGCCGGACCACGGCCGGGAGGCGGAAACCCTGTTCTGTGTGGCAGATCGCTGTCTCTACAGCGGCAAGCGGGCAGGCCGGAACCGTGTGGCGCCCGCCGGTGCCGTACAGCCTCCGAAATCCGTCGGTTCGATGGCTGGAGGTCTCGGTTGATTCGGGTATCCTACGGAATCAAGGCTGAGGATACCGCCAACCATGTGTGAACTGCTGGCCATGAGCGCCAACACCCCGACCGATCTCTGTTTCAGCTTTACCGGTCTGACCCGTCGTGGCGGTGACACTGGCCCACACAAGGATGGCTGGGGCGTCGCTTTCTACGAAGGTAAAGGAGTACGCTGTTTTCACGATGCCGACGCCAGTGCCTCCTCGCGCATTGCCGAAGTGGTGCAAACCCACCCCATCAAGAGTGAAGTGGCCATCTGCCACATTCGTCAGGCCAATGTGGGTGATATCTGCCTGGCCAACACCCACCCGTTTATCCGCGAGCTCTGGGGCCGATACTGGGTCTTCGCCCATAATGGTCAGCTTTCCGAGTTTTCCGCGGCGCCCGGCTTCTACGAGGCCGTTGGCAGCACCGACAGCGAAGCCCTGTTCTGCGACATCCTGAACCATCTGCGCAGTCATTGCGATCGAGACACTGCCACCGAGCAGGTGGTGGAACGGCTGGTGCAGCTGTCCCGGAACTACGCCCGTCAGGGGGTATTCAACCTGCTTCTAAGCAACGGCGACTGGCTGTTTACCTTTTGCACCACCAAGATGGCCAGTATTACCCGGCGGGCGCCGTTTGGCCCCGCCCGCCTGAAAGATGCCGACGTTACTGTGGATTTTGAATCGGAAACCACACCCAACGACATTGTCAGCGTCATCGTGACCGAACCCCTCACCAGCGACGAAACCTGGGATATTTACAAGCCGGGTGAATGGCGTTTGTGGCGACGGGGCGTTGTGGTGATGCAGGGCTCGGAATTGTGACCCAGTTCCGGTGGGGCGCCAGGCACTCAACCCTTTGACCGATGGCCGGCCGAGGCACGGCCTTTAGCATTTTGTTCTGAACACAGGAAAGCGGTATCAGAACAACAAAGGGAATGACCCATGCCTGCCTCTCATCTGTCTGCGGCGGTAGCCCCGGCTGCCGATGACCGGAATATCAACTCGAGTGTGCCGGACTCCGGGCGTTGCCATGAGCGCACCGCCGAGCACCTGATCCGTCTGCACGGGAGCCAGTCCAGCAGCTATTTTGCCTTGCAGCCGGATTGCCGGCACTTTCTCAGCCCCGGTCTCGGGTTGGTACCGTATGTTCCGGTAAAGGTGTTGGGGCAGCGGGTAAACGTGGTGCCCACAAGGCCCCTGGCGGGTGCACAGAGTATGGGCCGGCTGCTGCAGGCGTTCGAGCAGAGTGTGCCCGGCCCCTCACTGTATGTGGGCGTCGATCAGTCGCTGCTGGGGCCGTTGGGCGAGCTTGGTTACGATGCCACGGTGATGGGTACGGAGTTCTCGGTTGATCTGACCAGGTTCTCGCTTCGTGGCAAGGCGATGAAGCAGCTGCGCCATGCCCGCAATCTGGACAGGCGGTGCCGAATCGAGGTGCGGGAGCAATGTGGAGATGAGGTGAACTGGCACAAGGTGGCGGGTATCTCGGAGCGTTGGCGCCTGGGCAAGGCGGTCAAGGAACGGGAATTGGGTTTGCTCACCCGTCCGCCGGTGTTTGCAGATGAATGGGGAGTGCGCAAGTTCTACGCCTATGTGGAGGGCGAGCTGGCCGGATACGTATTCTTTGATCCTTGGTACCGTCACCATGAACTGGCGGGCTATTGCGCCAATATTCTGCGGGCGTCGCCGGAAATGAACCGGCTCGGCGTTCTCGACCACATTATTCTGCAGGCGGCCAGTCAGTTTCGTGAGGAAGGCGTGCCTGAGCTGTCGCTGGGCATTGCGCCCCTGCACGGCGTCCGCCCCTGCCCGGGTGACCGGCCTGGCCTGCGCCGCCTTCAGAATATCCTGTACCGCTATGGGAATCGCCTGTACGCCTTCCAACCTCTGGCGTACCACAAATCACGCTACCGTGGCCGGGAAACTCCCTGGTTTGTCTGTGCCCGGGAACTGGGCAGTACCCGACTGGTTGCCACGCTGATGAAGGGCACGGGTCTGCTCGCACTGCCATGACCCGGATTTCTGAACAGGCCTCCCAGTTTGGAGTGCCAGGGCTGGTTGATGACACCGGCAATGACTATGCTGAAGCTCATTTGCCAACGGTAGTGAGCTCCATGGTTGCCGAAACCAAATTAACCCGCCCCGGGCTGCCTTCAGGCTTGTTGCTTGAGCCCTCACGGTTGCAGGCGCTTGATTGTATTGAACAGGTGCCGTTTGTGCTGGTGTCGGCACCGGCCGGTTTCGGTAAAACCACATTGGTCAGTCAGTGGCTGGAACAGGAAAAACCGGTGCATGCCTGGTTAACGCTGGACCAAAGGGACAACGCGCCGGCCCTGTTCTGGAATGCCGTGGCCAGCGCACTGGCGCGGGTGAACCCACGCTTTGCCATTCGCGAGAGTACCTTGTTGGCCGCGCTGGAACCGGGTGCCGCTGTTGACCCGGTGACCATGCTGATCAACCGCCTGGCGGATTATTCCCGAACCTGGCAGGCACCCAGCCGCCTGGTTCTGGTGCTGGATGATTTTCACCTGCTTGACCAGCAAGTACTACTGGAGCAGATCCGGCGCTTTATCGACTTTGCTCCGGGGTTTTTGCGCATTGTCTGTATCTCGAGGCTCGACCCACCCATTCGCACCGCGCAGTTGCTGGCCCGGCAACAGATGGTCCGGTTGGGGCCGGAGGTGCTCCGTTTTGATCTGGCGTTGACTCGAAAATTCGTCCAGGCCCGCCGGACTGATCTCTCCGAAGACCAGATGTTGCAGTTGCATCAGCGCACCGGCGGATGGCCAGCAGCGTTGCAGCTATCGGCATTGTCGGAAAATCCGTTAAGCCATGTACCCGGTCCTGGCCAGAGAGCCCTGAGCGACTATCTGCTGGAGGAAGTGTTCGCCGGCCTCGAGCCCGGGCTACAGCGATTTCTCCAGGATATGAGCCTGCTCCCTCTTTTCTCACAAGAGGTTGCTGATGAAGCCCGGAATGGTAGCGATGCCGCGGACTGGATCGCAGCCATGCGCGAACGCAATCTGCTGTTCCAGAGTTACGGTGAGGGTCACTACTGGTATCGCCTGCATGATCTGCTGATCGACTGGCTTCAGGCGCAGGATCGGGAGCCTGAGCGGGAAAGCTCCATACGAATCAGGGCGGCCGAGGCGTTCCGCCAGCGGGGCCTGATTGTGGAGGCCCTTGAGCTTTTTCTGGCCGAAGGCTGCTATGACCAGGCGGAAGCCCTGGTACCGTTGCTGTTGCGGCGGAGGACCTGAGCGGCTACCGGTCACTGCCTTCGCGCTTCCCGGACAGTGTTCGGATGAGTTCTCCCGCGCTGCTTCTGCTGCAGGCGCTGTTTTCCTTCATGGATGGTCAGTACGGAGCGGTGCTTGAGCATCTGGCCGCGGCCGACCGGCTTCTGCAGTCGACAGACCCATCACCGGACACCGAGGCTCTGCAGTTTGTCTCCATGTTGCTGGGCTGGCCCTCGGCCAGGTTTGCCGGCCACCGTGCAGAGGCCGAGCAGTCCCTGACTCAGATACAGGCCCGGTTGGCCAGCGCTCCAGCCGGCTTGCAACACTGGGGGCTGTATACACTGGGTACTGAAGCCTTTATGGAGGCACGACTGGGGCCGGCGCACACTTTGTTGACCGATGCGCTGGCAGGGGCCCTGGATAGTGGCGATAACCCCTGTGCCCTG
>NZ_DIHV01000034.1:0-9995 GCF_002420325.1 Marinobacter sp. UBA5687 | reverse complement strand
TCCAAAATTTGGGGTCCACTTCACACCTGCATCAACAACCTACGAATGCGACGACCTGCTGACAAGATAGTCGGCCAGCGTTCGCGTCCAGTACCCCGGGAGCAGCTTGTTGGTAAACCAAAGCCCCCTGGCCCGCCAACCCGGAATAATCATAAACCGACGGCGATCGATACCTTTGCGGATCTGCGCCACGGCGACATTCAAAGGCAAGGTGCCGGCCATCAACTTCAGCGCTTCGGTTTGCCTGGGGCGATTCAAGCGCTCCGCCTCTACCATCGGCGTTTCCACTTCCGGAGGGCACACCACAGAGACATCAATGCCCCGCGTTGCCAGCTCGATGCGCAACACCTCAGCTAACCCCACCACTCCGTATTTGGAAGCACAATAAGCCGCGTAGCCATAACACCCCACCAATCCGGCCATGGATGCAACCAGAACCAGCTGCGAACCTGCTTTCAAATGGGGCAGGACACCGGCCACCACATTGCGCGTACCTACCAGGTTGATGTTGATCACCCGGGCATAGGCATCGTCGTCTATGGCCTCAAAATCGGCCGCAATGGCGATTCCCGCGCAGTGAATGACCAGATCTGGCGGTGAAGACTCCGCCGCGGAGGCAAAGGCCTCTCTCACTCCGCCCGGTTTGGTCACATCCATGGCGAATGTTCGAATGGATGCCGGCCCCGCTATGGCTGCCAACCCCTCCACAGCGGATTCCATGGGCTGGATATCAAACAGGGTAACCTCTGCCCCTGAACGCAGATAAGACCGCGCCAGTTCAAAGCCAATTCCGCTGGCACCACCGGTGATGTATACCTTCCTCGCAGACTTCTTCTGTACATTACCACCCGCCATACCACACGCTCCGCAAATCCTTGTTATCCCGCCAGCGTACCCCCGGCCAGCATAATCCTCCATGCCTTCAATGCCGGCCAATGCCCCGTGTTTGGCTATTGACGTAGCCGGTGCCGGTGTGATGCCGCCATCGCCCTATTTCCCGGGCCACGCGTTTATGAAACACTCTGCCCCTTTTGACGGAACCTCACAGATTAAGGACGCAACATGGCCGTAAAATCCGTTGCCCTGGTGGCACACGACAACAAGAAGAAGGAACTGGTGGACTGGGCGAACGAGAACCGCACCCGCCTTGCCCCGTTGCGTTTGTACGCCACCGGAACCACTGGCCGGCTACTGAGTGAAAGCCTCGGACGAACCGATCTCAACTGTCTGCTGAGCGGGCCTTTGGGGGGCGACCAACAGATCGGCGCCAAGATTGCTGAAGGTGAAATCGACCTGCTGGTATTCTTCTGGGACCCTCTCGAACCTCAGCCCCACGACCCGGACATCAAGGCCCTGCTGCGCATAGCCGCCCTCTGGAACATCCCCGTTGCCTGCAACCGGGCCACCGCAGAGTTCGTGCTGACCTCTGCCTATATGACCGACGACCAGCACCAGCCACAGAAGCCGGACTTCTCGGAATACACTGGTCGCAAAGTTCAGTAACCGAAAAAAACAGCCAGACGTCCAGATCGGAACTAACATGAAGGGACACCCTTGAAAGGAGCCGAGGGGAAAGACTATGGAAGCAATACGCCGATTACTGATCGCAGTGCTTGCCTCTCTGGCATTCGTTGCGCCCCATACGACGGCCAACGGGTTGCCGGCAGAAGTCAGACTGGCAACCATTGAGGGTGTGCCCAGCGCAACAGCCGCAAGGCAAATCCTGGAAATCGCCTACCAACGTTTGGGTGTCGGTGTCTCCGTGATGGAGGTGCCCACCAAACGCGCTCTTCTGCTGGCCGACAATGGCGGCCTGGATGGCGACCTCTACCGGGTTGATGCCGTCGCATCGAATTACCCAAACCTCGTGAGGGTTGAGTTCCCTCTTCTCCAGGGCAAGCTTCTGGCCGTTGTCCGGGAGACAGAAACCCACGACCTGCCACACTCACCCAAGAATCAACCTCTTCGGGTATCTGTACTCCGGGGGGCCATCATCGCCGAGGACAAAGCCAGAGAGCTCGGCATGGAGCCTATCCTTGCAGACGATTACGATCAGGTCCGCTCCCTTCTGGAGCTAGGGAGAGTTGACGTGGCTTTCGTCTCGGATGTTGAGGGCATATCACCGCTGACAAACGAACATTGGCATCGGCTAAAGCCGATCCGAAAGCCCGTGACGACTTTTACGTTCTACCACTACCTTAACCAGCGACATGCTGTGCTCGCTGATCAACTCGCCAAGGTGCTCGAACAACTTGAACGCGAAGGAATCAAAGCCGAAGTACTGGAGTCCCTCCGTCGACATCAACACAGCAAAAGCTGACTCAGCATCGGAAAACCGCCTTTAAGGATCCCACATTATGCCCCGATCATGGCCGCATCCACTGTTGGACATACTGCACGTAGAAAAACCCATCATCCAGGCCCCCATGGCTGGCGTTCAGGATTACCGCCTGGCAGCCGCGGTTACCAACGCCGGCGGCCTCGGTTCTCTGCCCTGCGCCATGCTCGGCCCCGATGCACTGAAAACAGAACTTCAGGCACTGAATGAAGCCACCCAGGGTGGCCCCTATAACCTCAATTTTTTCGCCCATACACCGCACGCCCCGAATGACTCGCAGGAGGCCGGATGGAGGCAGGCACTGGCGCCCTATTACCAAGAATTCGAGATAGATCCAGCCACCATCAGCAACGGCCCCGGCCGCATGCCTTTCAACGAAGAATCCGCAGCTATTGTTGAAGCCTCCCGTCCGGCAGTGGTGAGCTTCCACTTCGGGCTACCAGAGCCGGCATTGCTGGATAGAGTCCGGCAAGCCGGGGCAAAGATATTCTCTACCGCCACGACTGTGGAGGAAGCCATCTGGCTGGAACAACACGGCGCAGACGCAATTATCGCCCAAGGGTTGGAAGCGGGCGGTCATCGAGGGATTTTTCTTACGAGGGACATGACCACACAAATGGGCACCTTCGCCCTGTTGCCTCAGATTGTGGACGCCGTGAACATTCCCGTTATCGCGGCTGGTGGCATTGCAACTGCAGAGGGAGTACAGGCCGCGTTGAAGCTTGGCGCAGCGGCAGCGCAGATTGGCACGGCGTTTATGCTGTGTCCCGAGGCAACCACCCGCCCCCTGCACCGGCAGGCACTCAAAAGCCCGCAGGCCAGGCATACCGCCCTGACAAACCTGTTTTCCGGAGGCCCTGCACGGGGCATTGTTAACCGGATAATGCGAGAACTCGGGCCAATATCAGAGCTCGCACCGGCATTTCCACTGGCAACCAACGCCATCGCACCACTCAGGGCAGCGGCTGAAGCTGCGGGCTCCGGCGATTTTTCACCGTTGTGGAGTGGGCAGAATGTGAGTGGGTGCAGGGAGGTTTCAGCGGGGGAGTTGGTGAGTGTTTTAACTCCTAAACCAGCAAACTAAAAAGAACACTCATCGGAGCACTACCCGTGTGACTTTTGTATGCGACTGGACCGTAGTATGTAAACGGAGCCGATTTGCCATTACGAAGCTTATTTTCACGAACGAACAGATGCACTGACAGTCCAAGCTTCTGATGGTGAATCAGCTCTCTACCACGCTTGCTCTCTGGCGTCGTTGAATTCTGGCTTTGCCAATGAAAGGTAGTTTCGTCGACCCAATGATCGATATAGCGGTGCTGACTTGCTTTGCCCTGCTTATTAAGTGTTACTAAAAGAACATGGGCCCCTGCCTCTTTCAAAAACACATGACCACTCTGCCAGTTCCCTGGGTTAAATTCCGCACCGAAAAGAGCTGGTATGTCTTCTCGCAGCAATTCCTGTCCGCGAGCCATTTCCAGCGGCGAGATAACCTCTTTCAACCGGGCGAAGGTCCTAAACTGCTCTACTAATTCCGGGGTGAGAACAATATCCTCGTAGGCTGGATTCGCAGCTTCCAGAATATATTCACCCTCAGCGGACTTCCGAACAGTTCGGAGCAAATATTGGGTATCGCCAGCCTCATCCAATCTTTCGATCGCTAACGTGGCATCAGAGATTTTCCCTGCAGCGCCAGAGCTGATCTGTTCGAGAAGTAGGTAATCGCCATCGTGGATAGGATTCTTGCCACCGTTCATGGAATTACCTGAGGCTTTCGCAATGAAATGCTTCTCCGGGTTTAATCGCCCGTAGCCGTTACCCAGAGACCGGTATTCCACGTCTTCAATCGCATCAACTCTGCTGTTTCTGAAGTGGCCGCAGGCAATTTTAAGAGTTGGAAAGAAAGGGAGTTCTGTACCCTCCGACGACATCGCCACTACGTTATTCTGCACTTCGGTCGCCGGAACAGTCTCGGACCTAGTCAAGTATTGGGCTAGCCTGAAGTCGATGAGTTCCTGGACCATTGACTCAAAAATCCCTAATCCAAACGTATCAACAGTGACTGTTGACTCAAATCGTCCGTTTTCCAAAACAAAAAAAGCGGGCGACTTGTTCGTCCAATATTTAGCGGGATTCTCTCTCCAATAATTCTGCCATTCAGGCGCTACACCATCCAAATGACGGACAGAATCGTGAATTTCCGCAAATAATCGAGGCCGGCGAGCCATTATTTTCCACGACTCATCCGCAAGTTTGGGAAACTCGACACCACCAGTCCAGCCACCAGTTGTCTGAAATGCCTCAAGCAATATTATTTTGAATGATTTATTCAGGGAGGTTTTCTCGACCTCTACGAAAAAATCACTATGTTTAGCCAGCAACTCATTTTCAGCTTCCGAGGCGTCACCAATAGCGCTCAGCAGACCAAACCAACTCCCATACTGCTTTCGCATCTGGCTAATATTAGCCCCAAAATGATAGTACTCAGTAAGCGTTGGCCTGCGCCCCAGCGTGTCTTTGAGCGCCTGATAGTCCTTCTCTGTCCCCTTCTGATCCAGCCCTTTCAGGAACTCAATCACTTCCAGATCATAATTAACGAAGCAGCCATCGGGCAATTCCAGCCGATTTTGCTCTGCTTTTCTCGCAAAATCAGCAAGCTGACGCTGGTTCATCGACTGCCCCATAAGGGCTTGGGGCTTGTGAAGGAAGCTTTGGTGGTTCCCGACAAAATCGAGAATCACAAGCCGCTCTTTACCATTGCTCTTACGCAGACCTCGGCCGATCTGCTGAAGAAATAAAACCTTCGATTCGGTTGGCCGGAGCAACAAAACCGTATCAATCGCGGGAAGGTCCACACCTTCGTTAAACAGGTCCACGGAGAAAATAACATCGAGATCACCCGACTCCAGCAACTCGAGTGCTTCACCTCGGGACATTTCTGAATCACCATGAACGGCAACGGCTCTAATCTTGTTCTTTTGGAAATACCGAGCCATAAAATCCGCATGTGCGCGGGACACACAGAAGGCCAATGTGCGGATTTGTTTATGTTGATTCCAGACCCGCAACGCATGGCGCGCACGCCCCATAGTAGCGAGTTTATGGGCGAGTAAATCAGGATCGAACTTCCCGTTGCGCCAGGGAATTTCCTGATACTCCACGGTTTCGTCGTAAATGCCGTAGTAATGGAATGGGACAAGGAAGTCGCCCCTTACGCCATCGAATAACGGGTATTCATAAACCAGATTGTCGTCACAAAGTGACAGAATGTCAGACCGGTCCGTTCGGTCAGGTGTGGCTGTCAGCCCCAATAAAAACTGTGGCGCAAAATACTTTAGGAGCCGGTGGTATGTCGGTGCGGCTGCGTGATGAAATTCATCAACCACAATGTAATCAAAATGCTGAGGAGCAAACCGCTCAAGGTGGGACTCTTTGCCTAGCGTTTGTATGGACGCGCAGAGGATATCGACAGAATGATCCCGCTGCTTGCCCATATAAAAACCAACGCGACTATCTGGTTTTATTCGGACAAAAGTCTCGGCGGCCTGGTACAGAATTTCCTCTCGATGCGCCACAAACAGAATTCGCCGCGCACCCAACTGCTTGGCATCAAAGGCTGACAACCACGTTTTACCAAGGCCGGTAGCCAAAACAACCAGGCCTCGCTTATATCCCTCGCCCCTGGTCTCGTCCAGAGCCTTTAACGCAGCCTTTTGCACTTCATTAGGTGTTGGTGGGGCTTCCTGCTCAGTACTACCAGGCGCTACTGGCTGAGGTGGGGGAACGCGCCTTTTAGCATACTCGTCGATCCAATGATCTGTTAGCGGAACGACATTGGGATGCCGGAAAAGTTCTTCAAAACGGTTTACAGCCTCCAGATAGCCGGTTTCTGGTGGATAATCGATTTGATAGTTCCACTCCAGTCCATCCTGAAGCGCTTGCCGACTGATATTACTAGAACCAATAAACGCCCTTCCCCAATGGTGACGAGAACCACCATGCCCCGCAAAGAGGTAGGCTTTCATATGAAAACTACTTCCTTTGCTCTCGTAGACGGCAACTTGTGCACCGTGATCTTGCAGCAGGGATAGCTTGCGCAATGCTTCCGGATCAGTGATATCGAGGTAATCACTGGTTAGTATTCTCACCCGTGCTGGGGCAGGCTCCCTGTCTTTGTGAATCACATCCAGAAGATCCGGAAGCAACAAATTCAAGCCCGTCGTTTTCACAAATGCGACAGCCATATCTACTTGGCCAGCTGAACGTATCGCATGGCACAGTTTCGGCAAGAAATGATGCTGTCTGCCTCCGATAGTCAGCCTGTCATGTGCTGCTGGTGCTTTATGAGCAAGCATGTTTAGCCATTGCTCATCACGCTCGGGCCGCTGATCGAGAGTCCGCCAGAAAGTTAATTGGACATCCTTCTCGACGGCTTCAAACCATTGCGCAGCCAACTCTTCGTTTGCATCCGTAAAATGCCGCCCGCCACTTTGGCGTTCGCCTTCGCCAAGCTTAAAGCTGGCATACAACGTGCCTCCGGGTTTTAAAGCAGACCAAAGGCGAGTTAAAGCGCTCGGAACTTCACTTGCGGGAAGATGTAGCAAACTGGCACAGGCCCATATTCCGTCGTAGGCATGCAGTTCTTCAACATCCAGAAACGACCGATGCTCAACCGGAAGCCCAGTTTTCTGACGAGCAAGCGCGGTGATTGCCTGCGATGCATCAAAGGCGGTAACCCGGTATCCATGACCGTGAAAATACAAAGCATCTCGGCCAGAGCCACAACCCGCATCAAGTATGTGGCCACCGTCGGCCACATGAGGGAGGAAGACGCGATAAATGTCATCCATAGATACATCCAGAGTTGAATCCACAAACGCTTCGGCATTGGCATTGTAATAGCCCAGCGTGTCTGACATTCGGTGGTTTCCTTGCTACTATTTCGCGCCCAATTCTTTTCTACCAGGTTACCAGCGACCGACTTTTTGTCCAGCCGCCTAAGGCAGCCACTCGAGCTCCCGCAGTTTCGCCTAGTTTGCTCAGACCGCAACCTGCCCGCTGGTGGCAACGTTCTTACACTCAGTGCGGGCGACGGAGTAACAGTTTGTGTCGTATGGCGGCGCTTTACCTTTGGATTCAGATAGTTGCCAACCAAGCGGCTCCGCGCACCCCACTGGAGTCTCCATGGGCGGCTTTCACAATCGACGTATCACACTCACCCCCAAACACATAGCTCGAAAGCCTTCCCGGCAGTTCCCGATATATCTGTTCCGCATTACTCATGCCGCCACCCAGCACGACGATGTCCGGGTCCAGCACGTTGATAACGGCGGCCAGGCCTCGGGCCAGGTGCTCCAGGTATTGCTGCAGGGTTTCGGTGGCTTGCGGGTCGCTATTTCGTGCGTTTGCAACAATGGTGTGGGCGGGCAGTTGCTGTCCCGTGTGCAGTTTGTGAGTGAGTGACAACCCGGTTCCGGAAAGAAAGGTTTCGTTGCAGCCATACCGGCCACAAAAGCAGGGGCGCTGTTGCAGTTCAGCTTCCGGTGTCCAGGGTAACGGGTTATGGCCCCATTCGCCGGCTACGCCGTTGGGGCCGGTCAGCAGCTGGCCGTTCACGGTGATGCCTGCGCCACAGCCCGTGCCTAGTATGGCGGCGAATACCGTGTGGTGGTTGCGCCCTGCTCCGTCTGTGGCTTCGGAAAGCGCCAGGCAGTTAGCATCGTTGGTCAGGGTTACGGGCCGTTGCAGGAGTTCACGAAGGTGTTGCTGCATGGGCTGGCCGTTCAGCCAGGTGGAGTTGGCGTTTTTAATGCGGCCGGTTTTGCCCGAAACGCTGCCGGGTATGCCTATGCCCACGGGTATTCCGGTGGTGCCGGCGTGGGCTTCGGCCTTTTGTACCAGGGCGTGGATGGTTTGCAGGGTGGCTTGATAGTTGCCGACGCTGGTTGGTACCCGTTGGCGAAAATGCTCCTGGCTATGCCGGTCGATCAGGATGACTTCGGTTTTGGTGCCACCCAGATCAATGCCTATCAGCCAATTGCTTCCCATGCCGCACTCTTTGTTCAACGGTTTCCCAGAAAATACGGTGTTATGAGCGGAAAGGGAACCCGGTATTTTTATGCGTCTTCTTTCTGACAAAAGCTCAGGTTATTCATAAAGCTCTTAACCATTATCGAAAATCCCTGTTTGCCTTGATATTCGTCAGTGCTTATCATCCCGCACCCTTTAACGCACCAAATCAGGGCATGAACAGGCAGTATGGGACGCAGGAACGAACAACTCCGCTGGCAGCTGGCCAAAGGCCTGGTTCAGGCGCTGCACCTGGAGCGCCTGGCGAGCAAGTACAGCCGTACCACGGTGATGGCGGTGTTCAACCTGGTTAATGGCGGGTTCAGTATTGCTTTGGTGTCGTTTGTGGCGCTGGTTACGCAGGAGGCTTTCATTTTCCCCTCCCTCGGTGCCACCGCTTTTATTCTGTTCTATGTGCCCATGGCGCAACCGGCGTCTCCCAGAAATACACTTTGCGGGCACCTGATTGGCGCCCTGATGGGCTTGCTGGCTCTGTACATGTTCGGGCTGCAGGGGCAGGCGTCGGCATTCATGACCGGTGTTGATCTGCCCAGGGTGGGGGCGGCGGCGTTATCGCTGGGGCTTACCAGCTGCCTGATGGTGGTGTTTCGGGTGGCTCACCCTCCGGCCGGTGCCACCGCACTGATCGTTTCCTTGGGCCTGATGCCCAATCCGGCGCAGTTGCCCGTGCTTATGGCGGGAGTGGCGTTGCTGTTGGCCCATGCCTTTGTGATGAACCGGCTGGCAGGTATTCCCTATCCGCTCTGGTCGGCCAGCACGGGTTCCGCTCCCATTCGGCAGCAGGCCCCAGCGGCCGATTGAGACTTACTTCTTCACCCATTTGCCGTTGATCAACACAAACTGGCCTGCGGGCGTTTTTTCAATGGCTTTCTGACCGGCCACGGTCTCAACCTGTGTCACCGGAATGTCGTGTTTTTCAGCAATGCGGGTGTATTCATCCCGGCGGGCCTGGTTAATGGCTTTCACCACAGCCTGGGCATCGCCTTCTGCACGCACCACGTCCAGGTAACCGGTTGGCGTTTCCCCCACCAGGCCCTGCTGTTTAGCCGTGTCCAGTTTCTGTTTCGCTTCTTCCAGCCCCATGGCCAGCGCCGGTATTGCTATGGCGAGTGCCAATACAAAGGCGCCCAGTTGTATCAGTCGTTTCATATTCAACCCCTTGATCAGCCGTTGGCATTGCCCGGTGTCGCTCAGAACAGCCCCTGTTCGCTGAACAGTTCGTCCACTTCTTTGTCCACCTTCACGTAGATCTCGTGCTGAATCTTTACGTTCAGGTTTACGGTAATCGGTTCTTTTGGTGCCGCCATCTGCACAGTGGGTGTGCACGCAAATAGCGCCAGCGGCAACATTAAAACCAGGAATGTTCTGGCCGCCAGTGGCCGGCACCAACGCCATAGGTTTGTCATGGCACTGCCTCCTGCCCGGATTGTTGTAGCCGTTCCCGAACCCTTTCGGTCACGGCTTCGTTCACTCTGCCACTCAGCTGAAGGCTGGTTAACAGGGCGGGGATATCCTCTTCAAGATTGATGTTGAGCACAACCGGCTGCCCGCCACGAAGATCCGGATT
>NZ_DIHV01000138.1:11819-31073 GCF_002420325.1 Marinobacter sp. UBA5687 | reverse complement strand
CGGTTATCTTCACCGGCCTGGTTGGCACTGCCCATCATCACTTCGTCGATGGCGACGGGGTCCAGTTCCGGAGCCTGCTCAAGCACGGCCTTGAAGATATGCGCCGCCAGGTCGTCCGGGCGCACGCTGGCCAGGGTGCCGCCAAAGCGGCCGATGGCGGAACGGCGGGGGTGGCAAAGAAATACGTCAGTCATGGTGCACCTTACTGTTGGCCAGATTGAGTTGAAGCGTGATGAGCATTGGTGCGAGCTTTCAGGTCTCGCAGTACTTCCAGTTCTTCGGAAGTTGGCGCCGGGGTGGTTTCCAGCTGGTCCGCGAAGCGGATTTCCCAGCCGGTGGCTTCGATCACGTCTTCCCGGGTCACATTCGGGTGCAGGGAGGTGACCACCAGCTCCTTGGTCTCCGGATCCGGCTTGAGGATGCACAAGTCGGTGATCACCACGGTGGGGCCGCGGCCGATGTTCGGGACGTTGTCCCGGGCCTTGCCGTCACGGCCGAAGCCAACGGTGGTCACGAAGTCCACGTCCTTCACGAAGGTGCGCCTGGAGTGCTTTACGGTAATGAACACTTCCTTGGCGTTAGTGGCAATCTCCGGGGCGCCACCGCCACCGGGCAGGCGAATCCTGGGCTCACGGTAATCGCCGATCAGAGTGGTGTTCAGGTTGGCGTAGCGGTCGATCTGCGCGGTGCCCAGGAAGCCGACGCTGATATGACCGCCCTGCAGCCAGTAGCGGAACATTTCAGGTACGGAGACGGTGGTCAGGGCTGATTCGCACAGCTCGCCGTCGCCGATGGATAAAGGCAGCACGTCCGGCTTGGTCTGCAAGGTGCCGGATTCGTAGATCAATGTGACATCCGGGGCGTGGGTCAGGCGCGCCAGGTTGGCGGCCTCGCTGGGCAGGCCGATACCCACAAAGCAGGTCATGTCGTTGGTCAGCGCCCGGGCAGCGGTGACGCTCATCATTTCGGAAGCGGTAAATTCAAGGCTCATCACGCAGCTCCTTTCTCGAAAACGTTCTCTTTCAGCCAGGCCTGGAAGGTCTCGCGGTCGCGGGCGATGCCGTCCCAGTCCTTGTAGAAAGCGTTGTCACGGTCGTAGTAGCCAAGGGCATAGGACGGCTTGGCGCCTTGGGGGGCCTCGGCAATGGCGGTGATCGCCCAGGACGGGAGCACGCAGGCATTTACCGACGCGCCCAGGTCGTCCACGATTTCCTCAATGGTGACGATGCTGCGCCTGGCGGCCAGGACGACCTCTTTCTGAATGCCAACAATGCCTTCAATCAGCACGTTGCCCTTGCGATCAGCCCGCTGGGCGTGGATTACCGCTACATCCGGGCGAATGGAGGGTATCGCTGCCAGGCACTCTCCGGTGAACGGGCATTCGATGAACTTGATCTGGTCATTCACTTTTGGCAGGTCGCTCCCCACATAGCCGCGCAAGACGGCCAGCGGCAGGCCGGCCGCTCCGGCTTCATAGGCGTTGGCCATGGCGGCGTGGCTGTGCTCCAGGATCTCCAGCTTGTTAGGCCAGCCTTTTTCCACCGCGTCACGCAGTCGATGCAGGGAACCCACGCCGGGGTTGCCGCCCCAGGAAAAAATCAGCTTTTTCGCGCAGCCGGCGCCGATCATCTGGTCGTAAACCAGGTCCGGGGTCATGCGGATCAGAGTCAGATCGCGCTTTTCCTGACGGATGATTTCGTGGCCCGCAGCAAACGGGATCAGGTGAGTGAAGCCTTCCATCGCCACGGTGTCGCCGTTGTTGATGTATTTGCTCACCGCTTCCTTGAGGGGAAGAAACTCGGCCATCGCAGTGCCTCCTGTGTCACTTCTGTGATTAGTTCGTAACGCGAACATAAGTTTAATATGCGAACATAATGGCGCGATTGGTTTTGGGTCGTCAAGTACAAATTTTCACCAGTTGGCAAAAATGCACGGATGTTCGGAGTGCGAACCAGCTGTTACCATGCTCGGATATCGAGCTTTGCAGGGCGAAGGAGCCGGAATGGACGAATCGATACTGAAGCCGGGGGACCGGGATTATGTTGGAGCGCTGGCCTCGGGGTTGGAGGTGCTGCAGGCATTTGACGCCGACCACCCCAGAATGACCCTGAGCGAAGTGGCGGCGCGTACGGATATGGATCGCGCCAAGGCCAGACGGTTTTTGCTGACCCTCCACGCTCTGGGATTTGTGAAGCGTAGCGGCCGGCAGTTCGAGTTGACGCCCCGGGTACTGCAGCTGGGTTATGCCTATCAGGCCTCCAATCAGTACCGGGCGGTGATCCAGCAGTACCTGGAAGACATCACGGCGGAGCTGGGAGAGTCGTCTTCGCTGGCGGTGCTGGATGGCGATGAGGTGGTGTATGTCGTGCGTTCGGCCGCGCGCCACCGGCTGATGGCGATTACACTGTCGGTGGGTACCCGACTGCCAGCGGCCTATACCTCTATGGGGCGGGTATTGCTGGCGCAGTTACCGGAACCGGAGCTTGAAGCCTGTCTTGAACGGATCAGGCTTGAACGCTACACCTCGTCGTCGCTAACGGACAGGAACGCTTTGCGTGAAGAAATCAGCAAGGTGCGCGAGCAGGGCTATGCCATTGTGGATCAGGAACTGGATCTGGGCCTGAGATCGGTGGCGGTGCCTGTGTTTACCGCCAGCGGAGAACTGTTGGGTGCGTTGAATATCAGTACCAACGCGGCCCGTGTCGATATGGATACCCTGCTCAATACCTATTTGCCCAGGCTGCAGTTGGTGGCCGACAAGGTTCGGCAGACGGCTCGCTGATTACGGGTAACGGCCGGTCAGCCGGTTCTCAACCAGTTCTGCCAGTATGGTGTTGGTCAGGCGCATGACCGCATTCGGGTTCTCGCCGCGCCGGCGGGAAGCGATCACCGGCGTGGTGATGTTGTCGTCTTCCAGTGGCATGTAATCCACGCCTTCCCGCTGCAGGCGGCGCACCTGCTCTGGCACCAGGGTGAAGCCCATGTCAGAGGCCACCAGGGATAGCGCTGTCTGCACATCATTGACCTGCTGAATCACATTCACTCTCAGGCCGCGGCGGTGAAACAGGCCCTGGGTAATGTCCGAAAAGTTCGGCCCGGCACCCGCTGGAAAGGTGATCATGGGCACCTCTGAGAGTTCTTTCATCGAAGGTGGATGACGGGTGAGCGGATGGTTTGCGGGGACGGCCGCGATCATTGGTTCGTCAAACAGGTTCTCCTGTTCCACGTCCGGATCTTCAATCCGCAGGCGGCCAAAGCCGATATCGATCTTGCCGGCTTTCAGGGCTTCCACCTGCTCCCGGGTTTTCAGTTCGTGCAGCACGATTTCCAGGTTCTTGTTCTGCCGCAGCCGGCGCACCATCAGCGGCAGCTGGCCGTAGAACACCGAGGGCACGAAGCCGATGGAGAACAGGGTTTTCCGATGGCGCGCAATCCGACGGGTGTCGTCAACGGTGGCGTTGACCTTGTCCAGCACCTGCTTGGCCTGCTCCAGAAAGTATTCGCCCCCGGTGGTCAGCTCCAGACCCCGCGGTTTGCGGATGAATAACTCCACGCCCACTTCTTCTTCCAGCTGCTTGATGGCCCGGGTCAGAGGCGGCTGGGCAATAAACAGTGTTTCGGCAGCGCGGGTCAGGTTGCCGGCTTCGGCCACTGCGACGAAGTAGCGCAAGTGTCTCAGCTCCATCCATACCTCCAGGGTATCGGTTATTACTTAATCAATATTGGTTCACATTGGTGAAACTTCGTACTGTTCGAATCACAGGATTTTTACCTTGCGATTCGGAGCAGCCATGTCAGCCACTATTCAGTCCATCGAAGCGATCCTGGTCGATATCCCGACCATTCGCCCGCACAAGCTATCCATGACAACCATGGGGGTTCAGACCATGGTGATTGTGCGCGTGAAGGATTCTGATGGCCTGGAAGGCCTCGGTGAGGCGACCACCATCGGTGGCCTGGCCTATGGCCCGGAAAGCCCCGAAAGCGTAAAGCTTACCATTGATACCTATTTCAAACCGCAACTGATTAATCAGCCTGCCGGCAACATCAATACCCTCAGGGTAATGTTAGACCGCTCGACCCGTGGCAACAACCTGGCCAAGTCTGCAATCGAGACTGCCCTGCTGGACCTTCAGGGCAAGCGATTGAATCGCCCGGTGTCGGACCTGCTCGGCGGTGCCCTGCACCAGCACATCCCGGTGCTCTGGACCCTGGCCAGCGGTGATACTCGCAAAGACATCGAAGAAGCCCTGGGCCTGATCGAAACCCGTCGCCATTGTGACTTCAAACTCAAGATCGGTTCCCGTCCGGTGATGGACGACGTGCGTCATGTGGCGGCGATTAAAGAAGCCGTGGGTGACAGCGCGAGTGTCCGTGTGGATGTCAACCAGGCCTGGGACGAAGCGACTGCGGCCAAAGGCATGGCCGAATTGCAGTCGGCTGGCATCGACCTGGTAGAGCAGCCAACGCCGATGAAGGATCACGCCGCGCTGGTGCGTCTGTCTGAGAAATTCCATCTGCCCATTCTGGCCGACGAGGCCGTGGCCGATGCCAAAGATCTTTACAACCTGGCTGCTGTCGGTTTCTCCGGTGCCGTGGCCATGAAAATCGCCAAGGCCGGTGGACCGGTACAGGCACTGAAGCAGGCCGCGGTGGCCCAGGCTGCCGGAATTGGTCTGTACGGCGGCACCCTGCTGGAAGGCACCATCGGCACCGCCGCTTCTCTGCATGCCTGGTCGACCCTGGAAACCCTGCACTGGGGCACCGAGATGTTCGGCCCGCTGTTGATGAAAGACGACATCGTGGCCAAGCCGCTGCATTTCCATAACAACGGCGTTGACCTGCCGAAGGGCCCGGGCCTCGGCATCGAAATCGATGAAGACAAGCTGGCCCGGTATCGCCGCAAGGCCTGAGCCGAAAAAATTCAGTAAACGGAGGAATGCACATGCTGTTCAAAGTCGAGATGAAGGTGAATATCCCTCACGACATGCCCGCCGACGTGGCGGCAGACATCAAGGCCCGGGAAAAAGCCTACGCCCAGGACCTGCAGCAGCAGGGCAAGTGGCGTCACCTGTGGCGGGTAGCTGGCAGCTACGCCAACGTCAGCATTTTTGATGTGGCCGACAACGCCGAGCTGCAGGACCTGGTCAGCAACCTGCCTTTGTTCCCCTATATGGACATCACCGTCGCGCCCCTTTGCCGGCACCCGTCGTCGATCCATGAGGATGATCGCTGAACGCAAACACACCGTTGCCATCTGATGACCTGATTTGAGCAACAAGAATAATACTGAGGAGAACCACCATGACCGTTAAAACCATGCAAACAGCCGATGTGAAGGACCTGCTGGAGAAAGTCGCCGGCTTCAACCAGGACGGTGGAAACGAGCGGGTGAAGAAGATTGTTCACCGTTTCATGCACGATGTTTTCCAGCTGATTGAAGACTTCGATGTGACTCCGGAAGAGTTCTGGCAGGCCGTGTACTACGTTGGCGACCTGGGCAAGAACGGCGAAGCGGCCCTGCTGGCCCCGGGCCTGGGTATGGACAAGTACCTGGACATCCGGATGGATGCCGAAGACGAGCAGGCCGGCCTGGCGGGCGGCACGCCGCGCACCATCGAAGGCCCGCTGTACGTGGCCGGTGCGCCCATGAGCGAAGGTTTTACCCGCATGGACGACGGCTCGGATGACAATGCCGAGACCATGATCCTGACCGGCCAGGTGACGGACGAGAATGGTAATCCGCTGGTGAATGCGGTGGTGGATGTGTGGCACGCCAACACCATGGGCAACTACTCCTACTTTGATCAGTCTCAGAGCGAGTACAACCTGCGCCGCCGTATTCGCACCGACGAAAACGGCCGTTACACCGCCCGGTCCATCATCCCGGCTGGTTACGGTTGCCCGCCCGAAGGTTCCACCCAGGCGCTGCTGAACCTGCTTGGTCGCCATGGCAACCGCCCGGCCCATATCCACTTCTTTATCTCCAAGTCCGGCTTCAAGCACCTGACCACCCAGATCAACCTGGCGGGTGACGAGTACACCTACGACGACTTTGCCTTCGCAACCCGCGAAGAGCTGGTAGTCGAAGCCAACCGCATTGACGACCCGGCGCAGGCCGAGGGGTATGGCCTGAACAAACCGTTCACCAAAGTGGAATTCAACATCCAACTGGTCTCCACCGACAAGCCAGAGCTGCAGAACCGCCACGAGCGCAAGCGTGCGCTGGAAGGCGAAGCCGCTTAAGCCATCAACCTTTAATTGACACGTTTTGTGATCCGACCGGCCCGTACATGCGGGCCGGCACCGGGGCCCCTCGCGCCCGAAAAAACGGTAGTCACAACAACAAGAGGGAGTGACGAACATGACTCGCCAACTCGACAGACTTGAAAAGCAGATCCGTGGGGCGGTAGAAGCCGACCCGACCACCGGCCACTACCGCTGTGATCGCAGCATCTTCACCGACGAGGAGCTGTTTGAGCTGGAGATGAAACACATCTTCGAAGGCAACTGGATTTTCCTGGCTCATGAAAGCCAGATTGAGAATCCGGGCGACTACTACACCACCACGGTGGGTCGTCAGCCGGTGATCATCACCCGGACCAAGGATGGCGAGCTCAAGGCGATTCTGAACACCTGTACCCACCGCGGTGCCACCCTGTGCCGCAAAAAGCGCGGCAACAAGACCTCCTTCACCTGCCCGTTCCACGGCTGGACCTTCAAGAACGACGGCAAGCTGCTGAAGGCCAAGGATCAGAAGAAAGGTGGTTACCCGGACAGCTTCAACGTGGACGGCTCCCACGACCTGAAACAGCTGCCGAAGTTTGAAAACTATCGCGGCTTCCTGTTTGGCAGCCTGAATGCCGACGTGCTGCCGCTGGAAGAGTATCTGGGCGAAACCACCAAGGTGCTGGATGCCATCGTCGACCAGGCGCCGGAAGGCCTGGAGATTCTGCGCGGCGCGTCTACCTACACCTACGAGGGTAACTGGAAGCTGACTGCCGAAAACGGCGCCGACGGTTACCACGTCAGCACTGTGCACTGGAATTACCTGTCTACCATGGGCCAGCGCAACTATGAGAAGGGTGGCACCGAGGCGGTGGACGCCAAGAGCTGGTCTAACGAAGGCGGCTTCTACTCCTTCGACAACGGCCACATGATGCTGTGGACCCGCCTGACCAATCCGGAAGTGCGCCCGGTCTACAACCAGCTGGAGCGCCTCGAACAGGAAGTGGGTGAGGCGAAGGCTGACTTTATCGTGCGTACCACCAAAAACCTGTGCCTGTACCCGAACGTGTACGTGATGGACCAGTTCTCCACCCAGATCCGGGTACTGCGCCCGATCGACGTCAACAAGACCGAGATCACCATCTACTGCTGGGCGCCCAAGGGTGAATCTGCCGAGAACCGTGCCAAGCGCATTCGCCAGTACGAAGACTTCTTCAACGTCTCCGGCATGGGCACCCCGGACGACCTGGAAGAATTCCGGGGCTGTCAGGAGGGTTACTACGCCAAGGGGGTGAAGTGGAATGACATGAGCCGTGGTGCACAGCACTGGATAGAAGGTGCCGACGACTGGGCCAAGCGCATCGATATGAAGCCGATTCTCAGTGGCGCCAAACCGGAAGACGAAGGTCTTTACGTCACCCATCACCAGCACTGGGTGGAGGAGATGACCAAGGCCATTGAAACCGAGCGCGCACGCTTTATTTCGCTGTCAGAGGAGGCTTCCGCATGAGCATGTCATACGAGCAGATCCAGGCCTTTATCTACCGGGAAGCCCGTTTGCTGGATGACCGCCAGTGGGATGAGTGGCTGAAGTGCTACCACGAAGATGCCACCTACTGGATGCCGGCCTGGGACGACAACGACGAGTTGACCGAGGACCCGCAGGCTGAGATCTCGCTGATCTACTACCCGAACCGTAACGGCCTGGAAGATCGCGTCTACCGACTGAAAACCGAGCGTTCCGGCGCCAGTTCCATTCCGGAACCGCGCACCGTGCACCTGACCAGCAACCTCGAAATCCTGGAGCGGGACGGCGACACCGTGAAAATCCGGTTCAACTGGCAGACCAACAGCCACCGCTACCACAAAACCCAGAGCTTCTTCGGCGTGTCTTTCTACACCCTCGACTGCAGTGGCGAACAGCCGCTGATCACCGGGAAGAAAGTGGTTCTGAAAAACGACTACATCAATCAGGTGATTGATATCTATCACCTGTAATTGATGGGGAGAGCATCATCATGAGTTACAACATCGCGCTTAATTTTGAAGACGGCGTTACCCGTGTGATCACCTGCAACGAAGGTGAAACCGTACTCGACGCCGCCTACCGGGCCCAGATCAACCTGCCCATGGACTGTTCCGACGGTGTCTGCGGAACCTGCAAGGGTTCCTGCCACCAGGGCGAGTTCGATATGGGTGACGAGTACATCGACGAGGCGCTGTCTGACGAGGAAGCCGAGCAGGGCATGGTGCTGACCTGTCAGATGGTGCCCTCCAGCGACTGTGTGGTGAAAATTCCGGCCGCTGCATCGCTGTGCAGCAAGGCCGGTAACGAGTCCGTGACCGGTACTGTGGGCGAGGTCAACCTGATTTCCCCGACCGCCATCGAGCTGAAGATCACCGCAGATACGGATATCGGCTTCCTGCCGGGCCAGTATGTGAACATTCAGGTGCCGGGTACCGAGGAAACCCGCGCCTACTCGTTCAGCTCCCGCCCCAGCAGCCGCGAACTGAGCTTCCTGATCCGCAACGTGCCCGGGGGCCTGATGAGCTCCTGGCTGGTAGGCAAGGCCAAGACTGGTGACAAGGTCACCCTGACCGGCCCCATGGGCGTGTTTTACCTGCGCCCGGTGCAGCGCCCGGTGCTGATGCTGGCCGGTGGTACCGGCCTGGCGCCGTTCCTGGCCATGCTCGAAAGCCTGAAGGAAAAGGGCTGCGAGCAGCCCACTCACATGATCTACGGCGTCACCAACGACGATGACCTGGTGGGACTGGCAGCTTTGGAAGCATTTGCCGAGGCCATAGACAACTTCACCTTCAAGACCGTGGTGGCCAGCGACGAAAGCATGCACCCACGCAAGGGTTATGTGACCAACCACATGGAAGACGCCCCCATCAACGATGGTGATGTGGACGTTTACCTGTGTGGGCCACCTCCGATGGTCGATGCGGTGCTGGGTTATTTCCGGGAACAGGGAATTGAGCCCAACTCGTTCCACTACGAGAAGTTCACCCCCAGCGTATCGGCCGTTGAGGAGAAAGTGGCATGACCCCGCGCTTCACCGACAAGGTGATGGTAGTGACGGGGGCCGCCCAGGGCATTGGCCGGCGGGTGGCCGAACTGGCCGCCGACGAAGGTGCCCGTCTTGTACTGGTGGACATCGCGGACTACGTGCAGGGCGTTGCTGGCGAGCTGCGCGACCAGGGCGTTGAAGCCCTGGCCGTGCAGGCCAACCTGGAAACCTGGGAAGGCGCAGAAAGGGTGATGGCCCAAGCCCACGAGCAGTATGGCCGCATCGACATCCTGATCAATAACGTCGGTGGCACCATTTGGGCTCAGCCCTTCGAGCATTACCAGCCGGAGCAGATTCAGAAGGAAATCCAGCGTTCGTTGTTCCCGACCCTTTGGTGCTGCCGCGCCGTTCTGCCCTACATGGTGGAGCAGAAAGGGGGTGCCATCGTGAACGTGTCATCGGTGGCCACCCGTGGTCTGATGCGGGTGCCCTACGGCGCCGCCAAGGGTGGGGTGAACGCCATGACCGTGAACCTGGCGTTTGAGTATGCCGAGCACGGCATCCGGGTGAACGCCACCGCGCCGGGTGGCACCGAAGCACCTCCCCGGCTGACGCCACGGAACACCGAGGGGCAGGGCGAACAGGAAAAAGTCTGGTATCAGACCCTGATTGACCAGACCAATGCCAGCAGCTTCATGCACCGCTACGGCACCCTGGATGAGCAGGCGCAGCCGATCCTGTTCCTGGCATCCGATGCTGCCAACTATATCACCGGAACCATCCTGCCCGTGGCCGGGGGCGACTGCGGCTGACGGGCATTCAACCCAACCTCCGACAAAAACAAGATATGGAGTGACAGACCCATGAGAAATATAGACGTCAACGACGTTATCGATAACGCCACCTTTACCAGATTCCACTGGAAGGTGTTGTTCTGGTGCACCCTGATCATCATTTTTGATGGCTATGACCTGGTGATCTACGGCGTGGTACTGCCACTACTGATGGAGCAGTGGAACCTGAACCCCTATGTGGCCGGGCTGCTGGGCAGCAGTGCCCTGTTTGGCATGATGTTCGGAGCCATGGGCTTTGGCATGCTCTCTGATCGGCTCGGGCGCAAGAAAACCATCCTGATGTGTGTGGTGCTGTTCAGTCTCACCACCGTCATTAACGGCTTCGCCACCACGCCCTGGCAGTTCGGTATTCTACGCTTTATCGCCGGTTTGGGTATTGGCGGGGTGATGCCCAATGTGGTCTCGCTGATGAGCGAGTACTCGCCTAAAAAGAGCCGTAGTACCCTGGTGGCACTGATGTTTTCCGGTTATGCCGTCGGTGGCATGATGTCAGCGGGTCTGGGCATCTGGATCGTGCCGAATTTTGGCTGGGAAATCATGTTCTATCTCGCTGCGGTGCCCCTGCTGCTGTTGCCGCTGATGATGAAGTTCCTGCCGGAATCCGTGGCTTTTCTGATGGCACAGAAGCGTGAAGGGGAGGCTCGCAGCATCCTGCAGAAAGTGGCACCGGTACACGACATCAGCGAAATGGATACCCTGACCGTGCCGGCTACGACCGAGAGCAAGGCGCCGGTTCTGGAATTGTTCCGGGGCGGTCGTGCCTTCAGCACCGTAATGTTCTGGATTGCCTTCTTCTGCTGCCTGCTGATGGTCTATGCTCTGGGCTCCTGGTTGCCAAAGCTGATGTCTCTGGCCGGCTATGAGCTGAGCTCCAGCCTGATGTTCCTGATGGTGTTGAACATCGGTGCGATCTTCGGCGCTGTGGGCGGCGGCTGGCTGGCAGATCGATTGTCCCTGCGCACGGTGCTGGTCAGCTTCTTTATTCTGGCCTCGGTGTCGCTGGTCATGCTCGGCTATGAAAGTCCGATGTGGTTTCTGTATACCCTGATGGGCGTGGCCGGTGCCACCACCATTGGCTCGCAGATCCTGCTCTACGCCTATGTGGCCCAGTACTACCCCACCAGTATCCGCTCCACCGGTCTGGGCTGGGCATCGGGCATTGGCCGTAATGGCGCCATTGTCGGGCCCATGATTGGCGGTACGCTGCTGGCTCTGGCCTTGCCGCACCATATGAATTTCCTGGCCCTGGCGTTTCCCGGCGCCATTGCCACCGTCGCTATTGCCCTGGTGGGCCGGCAATTTGGCCCGGCGCGGGAGCGTGAGAACGCAGAGGTGAGCCTGGCAACCAGTAACTGATGAATCAGCGTTGAGGTGACCTTGAGGGACAGTCAGTCATTCGGACCCCTCTTTGCCCCGGCACGATCGTGACCGGGGCTTTTTTGCTGTTACACAGCTCAAACAGAACTCAATAACAAGGAGCTGAACATGCCCCAGTTGTTTCGGGACTTGTCTGTGTCTGCGGTTGCCGCAGGATTTCTGGCGGTGCTGGTGTCCTATGCCGGGCCTTTGGCGATTTTCTTCCAGGCCGGAGCGGCAGCGAATGTGTCGCCGGAGATGATGACCTCCTGGGTCTGGGCCATCTCCATGGGAGCGGCGGTTTCGGGAATTTTCCTGTCGATATGGCTCAAAGCACCTATAGTCACGGCCTGGTCGGCGCCGGGTACGGCGCTGCTGGTGGTGCTGTTTCCGGAGCTTTCGCTTAACGAAGCCGTGGGGGCGTACATCACCGCCGCGCTGATTATCTTTGTCATTGGTGTTTCCGGCACCTTCGATGCGTTTGTGCGCGTCATTCCCAAAGGGGTGGCGGCGGGTATGATGGCGGGCATCCTGTTTCAGTTTGGTCTGGGCGCCTTTGCTGCCATTGAAACCACGCCGGCCCTGGCCATCGGCATGCTGGTTGCCTATGTGGTGTTTCGTCGCTTTACACCGAAATACACTTTGGTGCTTTTGCTGATGGCCGGGATCATCCTGGCGGTAGTGCTGGAGGATGCCTCCCTGGCCGGTGTACGCCTGAACCTGGCGGTGCCCAGACTCATCACACCGGAATGGAGCTTTGGCGCGACCCTCAGCCTGGCCATTCCCCTGGTGCTGGTGAGCCTGACGGGCCAGTTCCTTCCCGGCATGGCCATTCTCCGGGGCGCCGGCTATCGGGTGAAAGCCAAGCCGGTGATTGCGGTGGCCAGCCTTGTGTCCCTGCCCATGGCGCTGTTCGGCGGCATTACCACGGTGGTGGCGGCCATTACCGCCGCGATCTGCACGGGCGAGGATGCTCATGAAAACCCGGACAAGCGTTATGTGGCCGGGGTATTTAATGGCGTGTTCTATCTGGTGGGAGCACTGTTTGCCGGCACCATTGTCGCCTTGTTTACTTCATTGCCTTCGGCCTTTGTGGCGGTGCTGGCGGGCCTGGCATTGCTGGGGGCTATTGCCAATAACCTGTTTGCCGCACTGGAGGAGGTCAGTCACCGGGAGGCGTCGCTGATCACCTTTCTGGTGACCGCGTCCGGATTATCGCTGTTCGGATTGTCGTCGGCGTTCTGGGGGGTGGTGATCGGTTACGGTTGTTACCGGGTGCTCAACGGCGGGAAATAGAATTGGGCTGGCAGGCGCCAGCCCAATCGGGACGTCAGTCTTGCTGCAGGGCCTGCAGCACAGCCTTGGCAGCGCCTTCGGAAGACGCCGGGTTCTGGCCGGTAATCAGCTTGCCGTCCACCACAATGTGCGGTGCCCAGTCATCGCCCCGGCTGTAACGGGCGTTGTTCTGCTTGAGCATGTCTTCCAGCAGGAAGGGCACAATATTGGTGAGCTGCACAGCGTCTTCTTCGGTGTTGCTGAAACCGGTGACTTCGCGGCCGCCCACGATGTTCTGGTCCGGTTTTATGAACACATTCTTGAACACGGCAGGAGCATGGCATACGGCGCCGATCACCTTGTCCTGCTCGTAAGCGGTTTTGATCAGGGCTATCGACTTGTCGTCCTCGGCCAGATCCCACAGCGGGCCATGGCCACCGGGGTAGAAGATGGCGTCGTACTGATTCATGTCCACGTCGGCCAGTTTTCTGGTGCTGGCCAGCATTTCCCGGGCATGGGTGTCTTCACTGAACCGCCGGGTGGACTCGGTCAGTGCATCTTCAGCCTCGCTGTTCGGGTCAACCGGTGGCTGGCCGCCTTTAGGGGATGCGAGGGTGATGTCGGCGCCTGCGTCTTTGAATACGTAGAACGGCGCAGTGAATTCTTCCAGCCAGAAACCGGTTTTATGGCCGGTGTCGCCCATCTGGTCGTGGGAGGTTAGTACCATCAGAATCTTCATACCAGTCGACCCTCCTGTCGGGAGTCCGGGTGTATTTCGTTCGTCTCACTACATCAAATTGTGATGATCGCTCGGTTTTCAACCGTCAGTACGTTAGCACTGGCATATTGGATGCTCATTAACGGCTATACTGCGAGGGTAGTTATCGCACATGTAACGTCATGGACCAGGACGGATTTATATGAGGTGGATTGCCTTGAAAGGCGTGCTTGCCGGCATTCTGATGCTGCTTTGGGCGCCTGGTGTTCTTTCACAACAGGGCACTGAAACAGTAGAGCCACTGACGGTGACCGTTGGCGTTGACCACTCGCCGCCCTACCGTATTCTCGAGCCGTCGCAAAAATCCGGTCTTTATCTTGAGCTATTCGAAGAAATTGCCGACCGGCTAGGCTGGCGTGTGCAGTACCGGGAGGCGCCATTCCGGCGCATCCTGCTGCTGATGCGCAGGGGTGAGGTGGATGTCATGCTGGGGCCGCTGCGTACCGAAGAACGGGAAGAATTCATGACCTTCGTGGCTCCGGCTTTTCCGCCGGAGCGGCGTCTGTTTTTCTACGTGAGCGAGAGTAACCGTATTGAGCGATACAGCGATCTGCCGGGAAAAGTCATCGGTATTCTGGAGGGCGCCCGTTACTTTACCCGGTTTGACAATGATCCGGCTCTGAATAAAGAGCCTGCGTCCCACTACGAAAATTTGATGTTGATGCTTCAAAGAGGGCGGGTTGATGTCGTGGTGGCCCCCGAGCTGGTTGGATTGTATACGCTGAGAGCCCAGGGGATAGAAGCGAACATTTCACCGTTCTTTGTACCGGGTGACCGTTCCTGGATTGCGGTTTCGAACCAGTCTCCTGCCCGCCGTTATGTAGAAGATATAAGGGCGGCCCTGAAGTTGATCGAGCGCGAGGGGATTCGGGAAGATCTGGTGCTGAAGTACCAGGAACAAACAGCCTATTGATCGATTTCTGTATTTGATATCGATGCGCCCCTGATTTGAGGAACTTAGGGTGCTTACCTTTGTCTGTGATCGTTTGAAAGGTTTTGGCAAAGGAACTGGTATGAAGACGATTCGATTGTGGGATCTCCCCACCCGGCTGTTCCACTGGTTGCTGGTAATTGCTGTGGTTGGGGCAGTGGTGACGGTCAAACTGGGCGCTGGCTGGATGGCCTGGCATGAGCGTTTTGGACTGGCGGTTGTTGGCTTGCTGGCGTTCCGGGTGGTCTGGGGGCTGGTGGGCTCCACTTACGCGCGCTTCAGTCAGTTTATATCGGGGCCAGGGGCGATGATCCGTTATCTTAGGGGCCAGTGGCAGGGCGCAGGCCACAATCCCCTTGGTGCCTGGTCGGTGCTGTTGTTACTGGGACTGTTCGGTTTTCAGGCTGTTACCGGTTTATTTGCCAATGATGAAATTGCCTTTAACGGCCCACTCTACCGGCTGGTGTCGTCGGGCTGGAGCGATACCCTGAGCAGCTGGCACCGTCTCATGGAATGGGGGCTGTACGCCGTGGTTGCCCTTCATGTCCTGGCGGTGCTGTTTTACACCCACGTGCGTAAGGATAATCTGGTAAAGCCGATGGTGACTGGCCGAAAGCAGGTTCAGAGCTCAGAGCTGAAAGACGCCAGCGGCGGTGGCTGGCTGGCAATGATCATTGCACTGGCGATTGCCGTTGCTGTGGTCTGGGCGGCTAGTGGCGGACTGATTCCGCCACCGCCGCCACCGCCCCAGAATCTGGGTTGGTAAGCCCCTTGGCCTACTTGGCGCGGAAGTTGTCGTGGCAAGCCTTGCAGGTTTCACCGACTTTGGCGAACTGGCGTGCAATCGCGGCTTGGTCGCCGGCTGCAGCCAGTTCCTGCAGTGCGTTGGCTTCACGGACGAAGCTGACCGCAATTTCCTGAACCTTCATCGGCTCCTCAAAGAAGTTGGGCTTGAGGCGGGTGTTCTCGGCCCGGTCATTGGCGCTGTCACGGCTGTAAAGCACGCTCATGCCGGAGTTGGCCACGGCTGCAATGGCTTTGGCGGCTGCGGCAACCTGGTTCTGGTCAAACGCTGCGGAGCCATCCACGGTCTGGGCCTTGATTTTGCCCATGTTCCAGGACGCAAACTGGTAGGCGGCCTGGCGGGTTTCGATCTGGTCTTCCACGCTCATCTGGGCCACGGTCGGGGTTGAGATCGCGGCCGCAAGCACCGCAACGGAAACAAAACGTTTATTCATTCCAGGTCCCTCTCTTGGTGTGATTGGTGATAATGCAAAAATGCTCTATAAAGGCGTGGTTATAAGCATGCTACCTGTATAGACTCATTCCTGACAGCTATAAGAAACGAAAGTTCAATCTGAGGAGTTGCACGATGTCGATCTGGACGGTTACCCCTAATCTTGAGCAAATGACAGAGGCCAGCAAAAACACCGCGGTCAGTCATATGGGCATTGAATACCTCGAAATCGGTGACGATTATGTGAAAGGCCGGATGCCGGTGGATGAGCGCACCGTCCAGCCATTCGGGATCCTGCATGGTGGTTCCTCCGTCGTGTTGGCGGAAACGCTGGGCAGCATGGCTGCCAACTGTTGCCTGAAAGATAAAAATACGGTCGCTGTGGGGCTGGATATTAATGCCAATCATATTCGGCCTGTTACCGGGGGATGGGTCTATGGCACGGCGAAGGCCATACACATCGGCAGTGCAACGCAAGTATGGGAAATCCGCCTGGAAAACGATCAAGGCAAGGTGACCTGCATTTCCAGGTTGACCATGGCGGTAACCCGCCGCTCGTAAGAAAACAGGGAGCGATGGCTCCCTGATTCCGACCTTGCGCGTCGATTTGCGAAATAAGCTCGCCATCTTTGATTAATATCAAAAGAAAATCGTTTGCCGGGACTGTCGCCCTGCTATACTTAAAATAGTTGAGGATGTTAACTAAATGCCATGAGGTTATTCCTCACGGGAAGGTTTCACTGTGCTGAAAATTCGTTGTAACAGGGTGTCTTCGAAAGCGCACAAGTTCTGGTATGCGTTGCTCTTTTTGCTATGCGCATCCTTTGGTCTGCGAGCTGCCCCTTTGTCTGAGTGTTCAACGCTGAGAGTGAGTGGTAATCCGGAGTATCCGCCTCTCCTATGGCCGAGCGTGGAGTCGCCGGATCTTTTAAATGGCGCGGTTCCTCATTTCCTGCGGGAGTTGGTGGAGCCCCTGGGTATCAAGGTCAATGTCCGCAATATTGGGTCCTGGGCGCGGGTACAGCGGTTGGCAGAGTTGGGGGAGATCGATCTGGTGGCCGGGGCCTTTATCACGGCAGAAAGATTGGGCTACCTGGATTATATTCTGCCGCCAATGATGCACCTCGATACCAATGTCTGGGTGCCGCGGCGAAGGATGTTTGAGTATCGGCACTGGCCGGACCTGGAGGGGAAACAAGGCAGCACCCTGATCGACAACAGTTTCGGTGAGCGGTTCGACAGCTTTGCCGCCGATCACCTGGATATCCTCGGCGTCCGCTCCATTCACCAGTCCTACCTGATGGCCGATATCGGTCGTATCGATTATGTACTGTACGAGTTGTTGCAGGGGCGGGCGAAGCTGGCCCGGTATGGCATGTCGAATGACTTTGTGGCGCTGGAGCCCCCTGTGAGCAGAGAAGGCCTGTTCTTCGCGTTTCCGAAGCTTTCCCGCTGCAATAGCAAAGCCTTGCGAGAGGCTTTTGCAACCAGGTTGCTGGAGTTGACGGAGCAGGGCAGGCTGGAAGAATTGATTGAAGAGTATCTCATCCGGTATACCGAGGAGGGCCGTTAGCGAGGCCGTCCTGGGTTTAGGTGGCCAGTGTCACTCTGCTTCTTCCTCTGGCCTTGGACTGGTACATGGCCTCGTCTGCGCGACACATCAGATCTTCCAGTCTGCGGTCGCCGTTTCCCAGGCTACTGATTCCGATACTTGCCGACGGCGAGATTCTGCTTTGCTCGTAAGACACCACCAGATTACAAAGCAAGGCCAGCAAGCGGCTCGCCAACACGTGTGCCATCGTCATGTCGGTGTCCGGTAGCAGAATGGCGAATTCCTCTCCGCCCATTCTGGCCACAATATCGCAATCCCGAATCCGGGCTTTCAGTAGCCCGCTGACCTGCTTCAACACTTCATCGCCCGCCTGGTGACCGTAGGTGTCGTTGATGATCTTGAAGTGATCCAGATCCATCATGACCAGAGTCAGTGGTGTCTGATGCCTGGCAGACTGGTTCAGCAGTTGCTCTCCGAACTCGAAGAACGCGCGTCGGTTATACAGCCCGGTAAGTTCATCCTCCAGCGCTGCCGCCCTGGCTTTTTCGTGGGCTGCCCGCAGCTCCAGCTCCATCTGTTTACGTTCGGTAATATCAGTGGCAATCTCCAACCTCACCAGGCGGCCATCGGTCCAGCGGATCGCCTGGTCACGGCACTGGTACCATCGTTGGTCCAGTTGATTCTGGAACTCCCAGACATGGGGTTTGTTGGGCTCGCCCTGATCATTGACCAGCAGGTGATTGGTGCAGAAGCTGCACGGGCCGTCACCGTCCTGAAGCACTTGCCAGCATTTTCGGTTGCCAATGTCACCCCAGATCTGCCGGCCGTAAGCGTTCATGTACAGCAGATCGTGTGTTGTAAAATCGGAGACGTACACCAGGGCATCCAGATTATCGAGCACGGCCTGAAGACCGTCCGGGGGTGTCTCCTCGGTGGCTGGCGGTGTCTGATCCCGGTAAACGGGCAGATTCAGTGACGGAATGCCGGATTTCATGGGGTGTGCGCTGTCTGCTTTTTATTCAGTTTAATTTCCAGTATGGCTTTTGTCATACGACGCTGTCTGCAAAAGCGTGTAAGGTTTGCGGACATTACCTACGTTGGCCGGACAGCCGGGCCAACGAAATTCTGGCTTCATGAGGGTTTGGAAAGGGATGAAGGTGTCCGGGGAAAACTGCCCCTGCGGTAGCGGGAAAGTCTACCTGCTGTGTTGTCAGCCCTGCCATGCAGGCGCGTCTGCCACCACACCGGAGGCGTTGATGCGTTCCCGGTTCAGTGCCTTTGTGGTGAAGGATGCCGATTATCTGCTCGAGACCTGGCATCCGGAGACCCGGCCGGCGGAACTGGATCTTTCCGGCTCACCGGAATGGGTTTCGCTGCAGATACTCTCCTCCAGTGTCGGTGTCGACACGGGCCGGGTTCACTTCCGGGCGGTCTATCGTGCCGGTGGTGGTTGGGGTTATCTGGAAGAGCGATCAGACTTCAGCAAAGAGAATGGCCGCTGGTTCTACCGTGAGGGCGAAACCCGCGAGGGAGTGCTGAAGCCCGGTCGAAACGACCCCTGCCCCTGTGGCAGTGGTCGCAAGTTCAAGGCCTGTTGTCTTTAAACGTTCTATTCGAATTTCGGCAGATCCGGCTGAGCGACCTCTTTACCCGCTTCCAGCCAGGCGTCAAAGCCGCCTTCAATGGATTGTACGTTCATATAGCCCATCTCTTTCAGCGCTTTGGCGCTGAGTGCTGCACGGCCGGAGGTTTTGCAGTAGAGCACAATTTTCATCTGCCGGTTCTCCAGCGCGGGGTCGTTGGTGAACTTGAATTCGAGCATGCCCCGGGAAATATTCACGGCGCCCGGAATATGGCTGGAGCGGTATTCATCGGCGTCCCGCACATCCAGCAGCAAATCGGCATTTTTAATGGCCGCCTCGGCGTTGGCCAGCGGCACCTCCTGAATCTCTTTTTTGGCTTCGGCAACAAGGTCGTGGGCAGTCTTCATGGCAGTTCCCTTTGAGCGTGGGTGTGTCTTTTCAGGTTA
>NZ_DIHV01000138.1:0-11447 GCF_002420325.1 Marinobacter sp. UBA5687 | reverse complement strand
AGCGGGTTTGTGCTAGATTGACGGGCCTGACAATGAGGAAGCTATGAAACCGCTGAATGACACCACCAAAGGCGTGGTCTACGGGTTAGGCGCCTACACCCTGTGGGGAAGCTTTCCCCTGTATTTTGCCCTGTTCAAGGGGATCCCTTCCTGGGAGGTGCTGATCCATCGGGTGATCTGGTCCTGCCTGTTTCTGGCCGTGGTCATCTCGATACTCAAGCGCTGGCCGCCGGTGGTGGCGGCACTGCGAAAGCCGCGCCGGCTGGGGTATGTGCTGGGTTGTGCCGTGTTTATTGCCCTGAACTGGGGTATCTATATTTATGCCGTGGAAACCCGCCATGTGTTGCAGGCCAGTCTGGGCTATTTCCTGACGCCGTTGGTAAATGTGGCCATGGGGCTGCTGATCCTGGGTGAGCGTATTTCCCGGCTGCAGGCCGCGGCGGTGGGTCTGGCGGCGGTTGCGATTCTCTATCAGCTGTTTCTGCTGGGCGAGCTGCCGTGGATTACGCTGGTACTGGCGTTCAGCTTCGGCACCTATGGCCTGATGCGCAAGAAAGTCGAACTTGATGGCCTTTCCGGTCTGTTTGTTGAAACGCTGTTATTGCTGCCGTTGGGCTTGCTGACCCTGGCCTGGCTGTCATCGCAGGGGCTGTCGCACTTTTCGGACAGCACCTACAGCGCATTGTTACTGGCCTCCAGTGGCGCGGTGACCGCCATCCCGCTGCTGGCTTTTGCCGGGGCTGCGCGCCGTTTGAAGCTGTCTACCGTGGGCTTTCTTATGTACATCAACCCCACGATCCAGTTTCTGATCGCGCTTTATATCTTCCATGAGCCGCTTAGCACCGCCAAACTGGTGAGCTTTGTGATGATCTGGGGGGCGTTGGCAATATACTCGTGGTCGGCCTGGGTGGGCCGATCGAACAGAGAGGTTTCGGCATGAAACAACCCATCAGCGGCTATCACAAAGACGGGGAAAACCACTGGGTAGCGCAGCTGGCGTGTGGCCATAACCAGCACGTGCGACATGATTCGCCCTGGGTAAACCGGCCCTGGGTTGTCACGGTGGAAGGTCGGCAATCCATGTTGGGGGTTAAGCTGGATTGCCGGAAATGTGATGACGATGCGCCTGCGGATGTCCGTCCGGAGAGTCCGGAAGGACCTCAGTCTCCCGATTAGGCCAGGGTTTCCAGATAGGCTTCCAGTTCGTTGGCGAGCCAGCCCACCACGGCGCCCCCTTGCGCCTGCTCCGACTCCAGCGCACTGAACACTTTCCACCAGCGGGCGCTGCGGTGGTGGATGGTTTTCAGCTGTTCCTTGCGCAATGCCTCAGCAATCAGGGGTAAGGGTAAATCCGCCCAGCCGGCGCCATCAATCACCGCATCACGCATCAGTTCGTATTGGGTAAAGGCGAGGTAGTTGGCGGTTTCCGGGGATTCGGCCACCAGTTGGGCATCGAGCATGTAGGCCAGGGTGATTTCCGTGTGGCTGACCAGGTCGTCCTGAGTGACCCGTTTCAGTTGGCTCAGGGGGTGGTCCGGAGCTGCCACGGTGAGCATGCGCACATCAGCCAGTTCCCGAAACCATTGATAACCTTCGTTCAGCAATTCCGGCATCAGGCCATAGGCCACATCCACGGACTGGCTGCGAACCAGCGGCGCCAGTTCCCGAGGCGAGGCAAGGTAAACCGACAGGCTGGTCTGGGGGAAGCGTTGTTTCAGCCGGCGCAGAATGTCGCGCCAGATATCTTCCGGAATGGCATCGTCCCGGGCAATGCGCAGGACCGATTCGGCACCACTCCGGTGGTGCTGGCAGCGAGCCCTGATCTGGCTGGCAACCTGGTCGAATCGCCGGCAGTCGGTCAGGATGGACTGGCCGATGGCCGTCAGGTGCAGTTGATTGCCGCTGCGTTCAAACAGCTCCACCCCCAGTTCATCCTCCAGGGACGCCAGCACGGTACTGACGGTGGTGCGGCTGCGGTTCAGCTCCCGGGCTGCCGCGGCCACGCTGCCATTGCGGACAACCGAGAGGAAGGTCTTGATCTGTGACGTTTTCATGGTTTGCTCTTTGCGACGGATTTTCCGTCGCTCAGCGACTCACACCTGTTGAATGATGCCGCTAATATGGCAGCAATTCTCAGGAGGTCAAAATGTTTACTTCTCTGGCGCGGGAAAACCTGGCGCTGACATTATCAGCAGTGGGCGCGGGCCTGTTTGCGCTCGCCGGTATTACCTGGGGTCTTTGGGTCGATTCCCTGGTTATTCTCTTCGATGGTGCCTATTCCCTGATCAGCCTCGGGTTGTCGCTCCTGTCACTCTATGCCGCCCGTCTGGTGCGCAGGCCGGCCAATGACGATTACCCATTCGGGATGGGGGCCGTGGAGCCTTTGGTGATCGCCGTGAAAGGTCTGGTGATTGCGGTGGTGTGTATCTTGTCGCTGGTATCGGCGGTGGTGTCGCTGCTTCAGGGTGGTCGTGCCGTGGCGGCGGACATGGCAATGATCTTTGGTGCGGTGAACGTGGTGGGGTGCCTGGCGGTCTGGGCGTATCTACGGTGGTCAACTCTGCGCAATGGTTCGGGGCTGGTGCAGGCGGAACAGCGCCAGTGGCTGATGGACAGTGCCCTAAGCGCTGCCGTAATGATTGGTTTTGGCGCGGCCTGGCTGCTGGAACGCAGTCATTGGGCGGAGCTGGCCGTGTATGCCGACCCGGTAATGATGCTGGTGATTTCGGTCTACTTCATGACGGTGCCTGTGAAGATGGTTCTGGAATCAGTTCGGGAGCTGCTGCTGGCGGCACCGAAAGACGATGCGCTGGACGACATCCATGAAACCCTGGAAGACCTGGGCCTGAATCCGGAACAGGTCCGGGTGGCCAAGCTCGGCCCGAACCTCCTTCTCGAGGCCCGCATGATCCGGATCTGAACCGGTCTCAGACGTTCAGTCCACCCATGGCCAGTATCTGCCGGCGGGTATCGGCTTTCTCCCGCTCAAGTTTGCCAAGCAGTAACACCCCGTCGCACTCCGGGTGGTCGGCGAGGAATCGCCGGGTCAGCTCGATCTGGACATGCAGATCCTGGAAACGGCCATACAGATCCTGTCGCTGGCGCAGTTCTTTCAGTGTTGGCTTGCCGTGCCGGGCATCCCGCTCCAGAAGATATCGGATACGCTTTAGGGCCTTGCGCAGCTGGTGCAGGGCTTCATCCGGGGCGGTATGAAGCAGTTCTGCGGTTTTCCGGTTGAACTGTTTCAGGCGCCGGTTTGCGGCGACCTGGATGTCTTTTTTTCGCAGCTCTCCAGCCAGCTTATGAAAAGCTTTGGATTCAATATAGCCGTGCCAGCGCTCTAGACTTTGACGATAGCGTTTCTGGCCAAGGCGTTTGGCCAGTTTGCGCTGTGCTTTAGATGCCCTGAGCCGCGCCCAGTCGGTCAGCGTGGTGCAGAGTTCCGGGTTGTCGTGGCACAGCTCGGGGATATCCTGAAGAAATACGTGCAGATCCCGCAGGGCGCTGGTGGCCCGGGCATGTCGCTTCAGTTCGCGAATATGCTCCTGTAGTTGGCGATCGCCGGTAATCTCGGCCAGGGGTTCGGCAATGGCCCGGCTGCGGCGAAGGGCAATGCGGTACTGGTGCAGAAATTCGTCATCCAGCCCCAGAATGACCCCCGGGGTCAGCAGTTCCAACTGATTGTTCAGCTGCTGCAAAACCTCCGGGAGTGTGTTCTGGTCCAGTTCAGTGGCGCCGGGACTGGCTTTTCGGTTCTTGCGCCGGAATTCGTTGTAACTGAAATCACGAGGCGTCAGGAAGGTTTTCAGTGCACCCTTGTTTTTGTCCACTTTCTTCCAGTGCCTTACCGGCAGCCGGATCTCCAGGATACTGGCGGTTGGCAATTCGAACGGAGCCTGGGGTACCAGAAAGGCGGCCAGTTCGAGTAATGCCGGGTTGTGGCCGATGAGGGTGATGCGGTTCTGAGCGTTATCCAGATTCTGCAGCCAGCGTAATAGACGCCGGAAGTCGAAGGTGTAAAGCTCATCTTCGGTGCGGACATGGGCCGGCTGGTCGTTGACGCTGAGTGCACCTGCCAGCGTTTGCTGGGCTCGCACAGCGGGGCTTGCATAAATGGCACCGGACAGCGCGCCCAGGCATTTCATTGCCCGCGCGAGCGGCGCAAGCTGGCTTTGGCCTCTGTTATTCAGCGGGCGTTCCTGGTCGCAGAGGCTGTCGTCGTTCCAGCTCGATTTGGCGTGGCGGATAAGAAAAAGCCGTTTCATGCATGCTTGCTCATGAGCTGAATGTTCAGACCTTAGTCTGACACAGCCTCAAGTCGTTTACATGACGGCCGATACGTATTTAGACGTATGACTCTGATATGACGGGCTTGTTTACACAAAAACCTGTTCCTGACCTGCGTTTGGTATACAGCTTTTAACAAACTGCAACGGAGTGCGGACTGCGTTTGTGCATAATCAAAGGATTACAAGAAATGACCCCGGAGCGAAGACCATGACCTTCATGAGCAACCTGACCATCAGAACACGGCTTCTGATTGGTGTATTGGTGCCTGTACTGATTACGGCTGGAACAATTGCATGGATTACGGCGAACCAGATCCGGGCCAATGGAGAGGCAGAGTTGCAACGCCTCGAGCAGGAACTGTTGGAAGCGCGCAAGGAAGGTTTGAAAAATCTGGTTGAAACCGCGAAATCCGTGGTGCTTGAGGCCAAGTCCACTCCCGGTTTTTCGGAGCAGGAGGCGCAGGAAGAGGCGCGAGAGCGGTTGCGGTCAATCAAGTTCGGTCAGAACAACTATGTCTTCGCCTATGATCGCAGCCTGTTCAATCTCGCCTATGCACCGGACCCCTCCAAAGAAGGGCCGACCACCAATCCGAACACGCAGAAGTTGGTGCGAGGCTTATTTGACGCTGCAGGTGACGATGGTTTCATGCCTTATGAGTGGCCCAACCCTGCTACCGGCCAGGTGGAACCGAAAGTCTCCTATTCCACCATTATTCCGGGCTGGGACTGGATGATAGGGTCCGGCGTGTATGTAACCGATGTTCAGAGAGCGGTGGCCGCTGCCCGGGAAGAAATTGATGCAACCATGACATCTGCTATGGGCTTCATTTTACTGCTGACCATTGTGGTGGTGGTGATTTCACTGGTAATCGGGTTGGTCATTGGCCGCACCGTGACTGCGCCGCTTAACAAGGTCAGCGACATGATGCGGGAGATTGCCGACGGAGAGGGCGACCTGCGCCAGCGCCTGCCGGAAGATGGTAAAGATGAGCTGGCCGTTCTGGGTCGCCGCTTCAACCATTTTGTCATCAAGATTCAGGACACCATCCGTGAGGTCGGCTCAACCACCGACCAGGTGGCGTCGGCAGCTGAAGAACTCAGCAGGGTGGCGAATGAAACCCGTCAATCGGTTCAGGAACAGGGTTCAGAAACCGACCAGATTGCTTCGGCCATCAACGAAATGGCGGCAACGATTCAGCAGATTTCCGGCAACGCCAATGAGGTGGAAGGCGCAGCTTCCGATGCGGACCGCATGGCCAAAGAGGGTGGCGAGACCATCAACAGTGCCCAGGGCGCGGTCAATCAGCTGTCCCAGGAAATGGAAGATACCGCCCGCAGCATCAATGCCCTGGCCGAGAAGTCGAACGATATTCAGCAGGTGCTGGATGTGATTCACGCGGTTACCGAGCAGACCAACCTGCTGGCCCTGAACGCTGCCATTGAGGCAGCCCGGGCCGGCGAGCACGGTCGCGGCTTCTCGGTGGTTGCCGACGAAGTGCGCCAGCTGGCCAAGCGGTCAGCGGAATCGGCTGATCAGATCCGGGAAATGATTGATGGCTTTGTGGCGGAGTCCAAAGCTTCGGTGGAGCGCATGAACAACTCCCGCAAGAGTTCAGAAGCGACCGTTGAGCGCATCAATCACGCCACCAGTGCACTGAACACCATCGTGACGTCAGTGACCCAGATCCACGATCAGGTGACTCAGATTGCGACGGCCGCTGAACAGCAGAGCCAGGTGGCAGAAGAGATCAATCAGAACGTGGTGCGGATTGTCGACGCGGCCCAGCGCAGTGACACCGGCGTGACCCAGACCAATGAGGCCAGCCACGAACTGGCCCGGCTGGGGGAGAATCTGCGCGAGCTGGTTGGCCAGTTCAAGGTCTGATTACCCTCATAAGAAAGCCGGCCCGCCACATTGGCGCGGTCGGCTTTCGTCGTTATGATGGTTCATTCCGGCATGTTTGAATCAAAAATCGATAACAATGGAAGCCAACACTATGTCCCTGCGTAAAACCCTGCTGGCGGCGGTCAGCACTCTTGGCCTGCTGGCCAGTCCTTTCGCGGTCTCTGAAGAAACCTATACCCTGCGTCTCGCGGAAACCTGGGGTCCCAATTCTGGCCTGCTGGGGGATGCGCCCCGCAACATGGCGGCCATGGCCGAGGAAATGTCGGGCGGCCGCCTGAAGATCCGGATTGATTCCTCCAACAAGCACAAGGCCCCTTTCGGTATTTTCGATCTGGTCCGTAACGGCCAGTACGACATGGGCCACACCGCCTCTTATTACTACAAGGGCACCATTCCCAACGCCATGTACTTCACCACCATACCCTTCGGCATGATTGCACCGGAGATGTATGCCTGGTTCTACCACGACGACGGCATGGAGTTGATGCAGAAGGTATATGAACCCTTCGGGCTGCTGTCCTTCCCGGGTGGCAACACGGCCAATCAGATGGGTGGCTGGTTCCGGAAAGAGATCAAGTCTCTGGAGGACCTGAAAGGCCTGAAAATGCGCACCCCCGGCTTTGCCGGCGAGGTTATGTCGGAAGTGGGCGTGGCGGTCACCAACCTGCCGCCGGGCGAGCTGTATACCGCGCTTGAGCGCAACACCATCGATGCCGTTGAATGGGTTGGCCCGGCGCTGGATCTGCAGATGGGCTTTCATCAGATTGCCAAGTATTACTACTCCGGCTGGCAGGAGCCCAATGCCGAAGTGCAGTTCCTGATCAACAAGAAAACCTGGGACAAGCTGCCGGCTGATCTGCAGGCCATCCTGCGGGTCTCCATGCGTACCGCAGCGTATGACATGTATATCCAGAGCACCCACGAAAGCGGTGTGGCGTGGGAGAAGATGAAGCAGGAATACCCGGATGTGACCCACAAGGTGTTTCCACCGGAAGTTATTACTGCCCTGCGAGAAACCACCAATCGCCTGTTGGATGAATTTGCCGAGAAAGACGAACTGGCGAACGAAATCATCACCTCACAGCGTGAATACCTTAAGCAGGTGCGCCCCTGGACCAATATTTCGGACAAGGCGTATCTGAACAGTGTCGCGGAGCAGTAAAAACGCTGCGTGACAATCGGGCCTGATAAGGCTGGAAAACAGGAGGGGCGTGGTCAGGGAATATCCCGACGCCCCTTTTTGTTTGCGTCTGTTTCTGGAAAAATACGCCGCTCAAACTTTGGGCAGGGCCGATGAAACAGACACTGCTATCTCTGAGCAATCTCACCAAACAGTTCGACGGCAAAAAAGTGCTGGATTCACTGAATCTGGACATTTTTGACGGCGAGTTCATTACCCTCCTGGGACCTTCCGGTTGCGGCAAGACCACCTTGTTGCGGATGATGGCGGGTTTCGAGCATCCGGATGACGGCACCATCGCGCTGGGCGATCAGGACTTGACTCACACCCCGCCGGAACACCGGCCGCTGAACACGGTCTTCCAGAACTACGCGCTGTTTCCTCACATGTCGGTCTTCGACAACGTGGCCTATGGCCTGAAAATGGAGAAACGGCCAAAGCAGGAAATCCGGGATCGGGTCGAGGATGCCCTGGCCATGGTCCAGCTTGAGGACTTCGCCCGGCGCAAGCCGCATCAGTTGTCCGGTGGCCAGCAACAGCGGGTGGCCATTGCCCGTGCGGTGGTCAAGCGCCCGAAGGTACTGCTGCTGGATGAGCCGTTGTCGGCGCTGGACTACAAATTGCGCCGCACCATGCAGGTGGAGCTCAAACGCCTGCAGCGGGAGCTGGGCATCACCTTTGTGTTTGTCACCCACGATCAGGAAGAAGCCCTGTCCATGTCTGACCGGGTGGTGGTGCTGAAAGATGGCCTGATCCAGCAACTGGGGACGCCGCGGGAAGTCTACGAGCGACCGGCTAACCTGTTTACCGCCCGCTTTGTCGGTGAAACCAACTTCTTCCCGGGCCGGGTGGACAAAGCCAACGGCGACGACACGATCACCGTGGATGTGTTCGGCCTGAAACGTACCTTCCGCAAGCCGGATTTCCCGGTCTCCGGTGGCCAGTCTCTGCATGTGCTGTTGCGCCCCGAGGATATCCGGGTACTGGCGCCGGACGATGAGGATGGTGTGGCTGGCAAGATTGTAGAGCGTAACTACAAGGGCAGTACCCTGGATTCGGTGATTCATCTTGAGGATGGCACCGAGGTGCTGGCGTCGGAATTCTTCGACGAAGACGACCCTACCTTCGACTATCGCCTTGGCGAGCCGGTCAAAGTGAGCTGGGTTGATGGCTGGGAATGGCTGTTACCCACAGAGCCGGAAGCTCTGCCAGAGGAAGAAGGCACCGATGCGTAGCCTGACACAGCAGCCGTTCCGTACGGCGGTGCTGGTGCTGGTTTGGGGCTGGTTGCTGTTTCTGGTGCTGACCCCCAACCTGCTGGTGGTCGGTGCCAGTGTAATGACCCGGGACCCGGGCTCCTTCATTTCGCTGCCGCTGACCCTGGATGCCTACCGGCAACTGCTCAATCCGCTGTACCTGGAAGTGTTCCTGCACTCCCTGTATATGGCGGCCATGACGACGCTGGTGTGTCTGCTGATCGGCTACCCGTTTGCGTGGGCGTTGTCCAAGGTCGGCAAACGCAATCAGGTGCTGCTGATCTTCCTGCTTATCGTGCCGTTCTGGACCAATTCCCTGGTGCGAACCTACGCCCTGAAGTTGATCCTGGCCACCAATGGCCTGCTCAACAACGCGCTGATGTCGCTCGGGGTGATCGAGGAGCCCATGCAGCTGCTGTATACCGAAGGAGCCGTGATTATCGGGCTGGTGTATCTGTTGTTGCCGTTCATGATCCTGCCGCTCTACTCGGTGTTTGAAGACCTGCGGGAGGACTACCTGAGGGCGTCGCACGATCTGGGCGCGGGGCGCCTGTCCACGTTTATCCATGTGATCGTGCCGCTGACCCTGCCGGGGGTGCTGGCGGGCATCATGCTGGTGCTGTTGCCGGCCATGGGGTTGTTCTTTGTGCCTGATATTCTGGGCGGTTCCCGCAACCTGCTGGTGGGTAACGTCATCAAGAACCAGTTTCTGGATGCCCGCAACTGGCCCTTTGGTGCCGCTGCCAGCATCCTGCTGACCCTGGCCATGGCGTTCCTGATGTTCGCCCACCGCCTGAGTAAACGGCGGATCGGGGAGGACGGTGTATGAATCGCTGGCTGCCCCGCACCTACCTGACGCTGGTGTATCTGCTGCTTTACGTGCCTATCGTGGTACTGGTGGTATTCTCCTTCAACGATTCCCGCACCGGTTACGAATGGGGTGGCCTGAGCCTGCGCTGGTACGAAGCCCTGTTGAACAACCGGGCCATGGTGCAGGCCATGTGGAATTCCCTTTGGCTGGCGCTCTCCGCGGCCACTGTGTCGACGTTGATCGGCGCGCTCACCGCACTGGCACTGCACCGATACCGGTTCCGGGGCAAGAAAGTTCTCAATGGCATGCTGTTTGTAGTGATGATGTCGCCGGAAATTGTCCTGGCGATTTCGCTGCTGGCGCTGTTTCTGCTGGTGGGGCTGCAGCTGGGGTATGTATCCCTGTTGCTGGCTCACGTTACCTTCTGCCTGCCGTTTGTGGTCATCACCGTGATGGCTCGGCTCAGCGGGTTTGACGAACGCCTGCCGGAGGCGGCCCGGGATCTGGGCGCCAACGATTTCACCATGACCCGCACGGTCCTGATTCCGGTGATCATGCCGGCCCTGCTGGCGGGCTGGCTGCTGGGGTTTACACTGTCACTGGACGACGTGGTGGTCAGTACGTTTGTCAGTGGCCCGAGTTATGAAATTCTGCCGTTGCGCATCTATTCCATGGTGCGGGTGGGCCTGAAGCCCGAAGTGAATGCCCTTGGCACCCTGCTACTGGTATTCTCACTGGTCATGTTGATCTTGTCTCAATGGATACTGTTAAGGAGCAAACGATGAAGAAACTGGCACTGGCCGGCCTGCTGGCGGTGGGCCTGACTGGCTGCAGTGGTTCTGAGGAGCCCAAGGTTCTGAACCTGTACAACTGGTCTGAGTACATGCCCCAGGAAGTTCTGGATCGCTTTACTGAGGAAACTGGTATCCAGGTGGTCTACACCACCTACGACAGCAACGAAGCCATGTATGCCCGGCTGAAACTGCTGGATGAGAGCGCCGCCTACGACCTGGCCGTGCCCTCCACCTACTACGTGAGCAAGATGCGGCAGGAAGACCTGCTGATGCCCATCGATCGCAGCAAGATCGAAGGCTTTGACCAGCTGGACCCGGAACTGGTGAACCTGGATATCGACCCGGACAACCAGTACAGCGTGCCATACCTGTGGGGTACTACCGGCATTGCCGTGGACACCGCCGATGTGGAAGGCGAAGTGACAGCCTGGGCGGACCTGTGGGATGAGCGCTTTGAAGGCCGGGTCATGCTGACCAACGACATGCGTGAAGTGTTCCACGTTGGCCTGCGGGTGCTGGGTTACTCCGGTAACAGCACTGACCCGAAGGAAATCGAGGAAGCCTACGAGAAGCTGACCGAGCTGATGCCCTCTGTGCGCACCTTCAATTCGGATGCCCCCCGCATGCCGTACCTGGAAGGTGAAACCGACGTGGGCATGATCTGGAACGGCGAAGCCGTCATGGGCCGCGATACTCTGGATTCCCTGGAATACGTGTATCCGGAAGAAGGCATCATCGCCTGGCTGGACAGCTTCGTGATTCCCAAGAACGCCAAGAACCCGGAAGCCGCTCACCAGTTCATCAGCTTTGTGCTGCAGCCGGAAATCTCGGCCCTGATCAGCGAAGAGATCGGCTACGCCACACCCAACCTGGCGGCCCGGGATCTGCTGGATGACGCCGTTGCGAACGACCGGGCCAGCTACCCCAACGCCACCGACATGATCAATGCCGAGTTCCAGACCGACATTGGCGACGAGGCGCTGCAGGTGTATGCCAAATACTGGGAAATGTTGAAGTCCGGTCAGTAACCGGAAGAGCATCATGAACCTGGAAAACGGAGGCTTCGGCCTCCGTTTTTTATTGTCCAGGTTTCACTAAACTGAAATACATGGTCTATAACACTGAAGCATTTAATGGTCGTGCGCAGCATGGCCTTTAAATGTGGGTTGGACTAAGCCGCTGCCACTAATGCCAGCACACAATGTATAAGG
>NZ_DIHV01000082.1:0-3184 GCF_002420325.1 Marinobacter sp. UBA5687 | reverse complement strand
AGCTTGTCCAGTTGCCGTTCAGCGTTCGCCGCATCACCGGCAGTTAGCAGGTTGTGGATGATGACAAAGTAGGGGGCGGCGCGATTCGGCTGGAGATCGATGGCGCTTCGGGCCTCGATGGTGCTTGCTTTCAGCTCACCCTGGCGCTGGAAAAACCGTGCCTGGTCTACATGGCTGATGTACTGAATGTCTTCCTGAGACATGTCCGGTTCGCTGTTGCACCCCGTCACGGCCAAAGCGATGGCAGCGGATAGCAGTGATGCACGCGCAATAGTTCTTATCTTCATGCCCTGGTCCTTCCTTCGTCGGGTCTTGTTCTGTTCCAGCATTGGGTGTCTCAGGCCTCGTTCGGGGCGGTGTTGGTCTCAATCCGGTACTTGTCGGTCAGGTTGTATAGCGTCGGGCGGGTAACGCCCAGAAGGCGCGATGCCTGAGCCATGTTGAAATTACTGGTGGTGAGGGCCTGAATAATCGCCTTTCGTTCTGCCGCTTCACGTACCTGGCGCAGGTTGAGCTGAAAGTCGGTGTCGCAGCCTTCGAGCGGCAGAACCAGGTCCTCGGCGGTGATGCGCTTGCCATCGGCCATGATGATCGCCCGCTTCACCTTGTTGATCATTTCACGCACATTGCCTGGCCAGCTGTAGGCATTGATGGCCTGAACCGCATCGTCCGAGAACGTGAGGTTAGGGCGGTCCATTTGTTTCCCCAGGGTTTTCAGGAGGGATTGTGCGATCACCAGTGGGTCGCCATCCCGTTCACGCAGGGCAGGCACATCCAGTGTGATTTCACTGATCCGGTAATACAGGTCTTCCCGGAAATCGCCCTGGGCAATCAGGTCCTGAACATTCCGGTGGGTGGCGCACACCACCCGGACATCAACGGGAATCGGTTTTACCGAACCTACCCGGTCGACCACTCGTTCCTGCAGGAAGCGAAGCAGTTTGGCCTGCAGTGCCATCGGCATATCGCCAATCTCGTCGAGAAACAGGGTGCCGCCGTTGGCGCTCTCAATCTTGCCTTTCTTGGATTGGGTCGCGCCGGTAAAGGAGCCTTTCTCGAACCCGAACAGTTCGCTCTCCAGCAGGTTTTCCGGAATGGCGGCGCAGTTGATGGCCGCAAAGGGTTTGTCGGTGCGATGGCTCAGGTCGTGCAGGGCCCGGGCCAGGAGTTCCTTGCCGGTACCGGTTTCGCCGGTAATCAGGGTGGTGACATCGGTAGGCGCAACCTTTTCAACCGTGCGGCAAATCACCAGCATTTCGGGGCTGGCGGCAACAATGCCTTTGATGTTGGTGCCATTGCCTTGCGAGGACAGTTCGCGGTTTTCTTTTTCCAGTTCCGCGAGGCGGAATGCCCGATTTACCACAAAGGTGAGGATGTCGGCATCCAGCGGCTTCTGGTAGAAGTCGCAGGCTCCCATGCCTATGGCCTTGACGGCGTTTTCCTTGTCTTCCCTGCCAGTCACCACTATCACTTTGGTCATGGGTGCCAGGCGAAGGATATCTTCCAGCAGGGCGAAACCTTCAGTGGCGCCGCCGGGGTCGGGTGGCAAGCCAAGATCCAGCGTCACCACTTCAGGCTCAAGACGCCGAAGTGCCGTTAGCGCTGCCTCCCGATCAGCGGCTACCGAGACTTCAATGTCTTCACTGAAGCACCATCGCATCTGGCTCTGGAGGCCAGGATCATCCTCGACTATCAATAACTGCTTCACAACAACAACCAGTCCTTTGTTCCGTGTTCATATCGGATAGACGCCCATGAGGCGAACGCGATTCCATGATTCTGATTCTTAACTGAACATTGACACTTTGCAATGCTCGCTTAATAAAATAGTCTTCTCCGCCGGTTAATTGACGGCTTGCCTGCCTTCCTGCAAACCGGAATCTGTCGGTTCCGGCTTGTTCCCGGCTGATTCGCCGGTCGCGGCATTGGCCAGCGGAATACGTACCGAAAAGCAGGAGCCCAGGCCGGGCTCGCTGGTTACGTCAATCGAACCGCCGAGTTCCTGTATGTATTCCCGGGCCTGATAGGCTCCAATCCCCATACCGGTAAGCCCTTTGGTGCTTTCGAAGGGTTTGAAAAGCCGGGTGCGGATAAACTCTTCCGTCATGCCGCTGCCGGTATCCTGGATAAACAGCACCACGCTGCCTTTGGCCGTTTTCAGGTTCAGTGTGATTTCCCCGGTTGGAGCCGTGGCGTCCTGGGCGTTGCGAATCAGGTGGCCCAGCACGCTGCGCAGCTGTTCTTTGTCGGCGCATACCTGGATGGCGGGTGGCGCGCCCTGCAGCCAGGGCGCCGGGCTGCGGCGGCTATTGTCTTCAATCAGCTCGCGGACCAGTTGGGTCAGGTCTATGGGAGCGCGTTGCTCGTCCGCCCCCGAGGATGGTTTGCGGATATGATCCACGAGGTTCGACATTTTACGGACCGCATGATCGGTGGTGGCAATCATGTCGTCGATAAAGGCTGGGTTGTTGCGATGTTTGGGCGCATTCTTGACCAGTAGAGACAATTGGGCGATCAGTGTTTTCAGATCATGCACCATGAACGCGCTGGCCTTGCTGACGGCTTCAAACTGCATGGCCCGTGAGAGCCGGTTCTGGGCATCGTTCTGGGCGATGAGGTTGCAGGTCTGGCGGGCTACCACCTTGATCAGGTCGAAGTTCTCCCAGTTAAGCTCCACCCTGGCGTAGGGCGCGCCGACCATGGCAATGCCGTAGAGTTCGTTATCGAGATACAGAGGGATGACCAGCCAGGCTTCCGGGGTCTTGGTGATGGAGTCCGGTATTTCCAGCAGGTTGTAGCTCACCGGGTCTTCCCGGTATTCACTCAGATCAATGATCCATTCACGATCTTTAAAGAACTTCACCATGTCCGAGTCTTCGTCAATGATGGTGTCCTTGGGTGTGGCGATGTTCACGCTGGCTTTCAGGTGGAAATCTTTCTGCTCGCCCTTTATCCAGAGCGCGCCGGCATTGCTTTCCACCAGTCCGGCCAGAATGCGCACTACTCGTTCGGGCAGGGGTGGTTCGTTGCTCAGGTTGGCAAGTTCCTTGGTGAGCTTGAGCCATTCATCGCGATAATCGTACTTGTAGTCGAAGAAGTTCTGGCTGATGAAGACCATCAGGCGGCCGCGAATACGCCGCGACAACAGAAGTGTGACCAGAAACGCCAGGGAAACGGTGATGAA
>NZ_DIHV01000095.1:0-9997 GCF_002420325.1 Marinobacter sp. UBA5687 | reverse complement strand
TACCGCGGAGCGGTTTAGTTCAACAGCTAATTATACGAACGCGTTCGTATAACACGCATTCGTATAACTCCAAAAAACGCGACTCTCAGAAACCCCAGCTTCACCAATAAAATCAGAAAATTACCTGAATCCACCACGGCTACCGCCGGAGTTATACGCCCGTGTTCGAGCCACCCCTGCTCCAGATTAGGGGCGTATAACTCCGCACGCCCCGATACTCCTTTTCAAACTTATCAGAAGGTTAGCAACATTTCGCCCTGGTTTCCCGGAGTTTTGCGAACGCGTTCGTATAACTCCGCTTCTGGATACTTGATTGACAATTCCGGAAAATTAAATACTGTATATTTATACATAATCATTAAGGAGCCAGGATATGGACATCCGCTGCCCGATTTCTCCGCAATCCACACGCTTTCTGGATCGGCTCAGAAATTTTATCCGACTTCGCGGTCTCGCTTACCAAACCGAGAAAACCTATGTGTTCTGGATCAAGTGCTTTGTCGGGAGTTTCGAGGCTTCCGGTTGTGTTCAGCCCGGACGAGGCCAGGCGGGTAATTGACAATCTGAAGGGCGAATTCAAACTGGTGGCCATGCTGATCTACGGTGCCGGCCTGAGGATTAACGAAGCTCTTCGATTACGTGTCAAAGACGTCGATTTCGGCATGCAGCAGTTGATCGTTCGCGAAGGGAAATTGACCAGGCCGTTTAGGATTCCCAGTTACTCTGTGGTATTCGGCGGATATGAATGTGGCTGATCAGGCGGATGGTGGGCCTTACCAGGAACTGGAAGCTGCCGATAATAAACAGCCAGATTGCGGCGGTCTCATGCTTCGGAAACAGGAAGAGTATGCTCCCCACCAGAAACCAGATGGCGATGAAGAAATCATTGATGATGCTGATCATCTCGTAGCGGCGCCGGATGATCAGCTCTTCGTGGCCAAGTTTCAGGGTAAGCGGGTTGTCCATTGATTGTTCGTCCATGGCACTTCCTGTTTCCGGTCTGTTTGAAGCGATTATGGGTAAAGTTCGTCGGTTCTGGCGGCCATGATGAAATCGTTTTTGTGCAGGCCTCCGATTTTATGGGTCCACCAGCGTACGGTGGCTTTCCCCCATTCCAACAGTATCGCGGGGTGGTGGCCTTCTTCTTCCGCCAGGTCCGCCACTTTGTTGGTAAAGGCCTGGGCCTGGACAAAGTTTTTGAAGGTAAACACCCGCTGTAACTGCTCTTCCCCATCCTGAACGATCAACTGCCATTCAGGCACGTCTTTCAACAGGGTCTGCTTTTCAGCATCCGTGACCTGGGGTGCATCGGCACTGCAGGCGCTGCAGCCTTGCTGGCCAAGATTCGACATAGCGTCCTCCACTATATTTGTGGCTTCAACCACATCGTGGGTGCCCGCCCGTCGTTTATCAACCCGGCAGTTGAAATCGACCCTCTTTCCGAATACTGTATATATAAACAGTACTCGAGAAATAAGCATGAGCAAATCACTCAACCACCTGCTTCAGGACGCCCGTATCTGGCAGGGTCATAAGCCCCAGAAACACGCCTCTCCGGCGGAGCACACGGGGTATCAGGTTCTGGATAACCAACTTGGTGGGCTCGGCTGGCCCAAGGGTGCCTTGAGTGAATGCCTGCTGGACAGCTGTGGCATTGGCGAGCTGCACCTGGTACTTCCGCTTATGCAGAAGGTCGCCAGGCAGGGAAAAACCATTTTCTGGCTGAACCCGCCCCACACACCTTATGCCCCGGCGCTGGCCAGGGCTGGCGTAAATACCGATCAACTGGTGCTGGTTCAAACTCACGATTCCGCTGACTTTCTGTGGACACTGGAAAACTGCCTGCGCTCCCCTGTCACAGGCCTGGTGATGGCCTGGCCGGGGAAGTTGGCCACCCGGGATATCCGCCGGCTGCAACTGGCTTCCGAAGCGGGTAACAATGTCTGCATTCTGTTTCGGGAACGTCGGCAGGCAGAGCAGCATTCACCGGCCGCACTTCGGCTGGAGCTGATTCCCGGAGAACACCAGGATCTCAAGATCAACATTCTGAAACGCCGTGGTAGCTGGCCAGGACAGCGCTGCACTCTTGCCCTTGGGCATCGCGCGGGCATTCAGGCCAGCGACCCCACTGGTGTTATTCAGGGACCATGGTCACAGGATGGAGCCACCTGATTCATGTTGTGGCTGTATCTGCACTTCCCTCACCTGCTGCTGGATCATGTTCGCCGCAGCCAGCAAACTCAGGGCGCACTTGCGGTGGTCGATCTTGCCGGGCAGGCTATTCTGCAGGTTTGCCCAGAAGCCGATCACCTGGGTATTCGGCCGGGCATGCGCCTCAAGACCGCACTGGGCCTGGCACCAGACCTGGTGATTCTGCATCTCGATTCTCAACAGGAAGCCAATCTGCTGGAAGAGCAGGCCCGCTGGCTATACCGTTACGCGGCCCACATTACCCTGTCGCCGCCGCACGGTCTGTGGGCTGAAGTCAGCAGCCTCCAGCGGCTATATGGCGGGCTTCCCGCCGTTTGGCAAACGGTCGAGCAGGCTCTGGCAGAGCGGCAACTCACTGCCTGGCTGGCTCTTGGGCATACGCCACTGGCGGCTCAGCTCCTTGCGCAAGCAGGCAAAGGCGAGTGCACCGCAGACAAAGGCCACATTCTGACGGCCCTGGGCAAACTGCCTCTGGTGGCTGCGGGTTTTGATGAAAAATCCTGTACCCGCCTGCATCGCCTGGGACTGAATACGCTGGCTGAAGTCTTCAATCTGCCAGCCCGGGAACTGGCACGGAGGCTATCCCCGGAGCTGCTGGCACGTATACAAAAAGCCCAGGGCACCAGGCCAGACCCCAAATCGCCCTGGCACCCCCCGCACCGATTCCGCCAGCGGGCCGATTTTATTCAGGAAGTGGAGCATGCCCAGGGGCTTTTGTTCGCGCTGCAGCGGATTCTGACCGAGCTGGAAGAAGACCTGTGCTGGCGCCAACAGGACACCGACACCCTGCATCTTTTACTCCAACACCGGCACGAAGAAGCCACCCGGTTAACGTTGCGAACGACTGGCCCGGAGCATCGGGCAGAGAGCTTTCTGAAACTGCTGCGCCTGAAACTGGATCAGCACCCGCTGCGGGCACCGGTGATCAGTCTGTCCCTGTCGGTAAAGCGGTTTCTGGGCCGGGAAGCCCCGGTTGGCCAGGACCTCCTGGGCGATGGTCAGGACCTGAATGAAGCCTGGCATACGCTGGCCAGTCGTTTACAGGCCCGCCTTGGTACTGAGGCATTGCAACAGCTTGCACCGCGGGCAGACCACCGCCCGGAGTTTGCCTGGACAGCCTCCGCCATAAAACCGGCCAGCAGGCACAGCGAAACACCAGAGGTCTCTGGCCTGCCTGCGCGCCCTTTATGGCTGTTATCCACGCCGCACCCACTTGCAGAACCTCCGGCCAGATGGTTCTCGGGGCCGGAACGCATCAGTGCTGGCTGGTGGGACGGCCAGCGGGTGCACCGTGACTACTATATTGCCCAGTTGTCCAGCGGTCAGTTGGCGTGGGTGTTCCGGGATATTCGCGATGGCTGGTACATACACGGGTGGTTTGGCTGATGGATTCTGATTACGCCGAGCTGTTCTGCTTCAGCAACTTCACCTTCCTGACCGGCGCCTCCCATCCCCATGAACTGGCTGAGCAAGCCGCGGAGCTTGGCTATCGGGCAATTGCCATCACCGATGCCTGTTCGGTGGCAGGCATCCCCAGAGCCTGGGCAGCCCTTAAAGACAGCCCGGTAAAGCTGATTACCGGGAGCTGGTTCGAACTGAGCGATACTCCCGAGGGCGCCACTGCCCCACCCCGGTTCATACTGCTGGCTCGAACCCGCGAGGGCTACGGTCAGCTTTGCCAATTGATCACCACCGGGCGGCGACGCGCTGAGAAAGGGCAATACCGGTTATTTACCCGGGACATCGAAACCCATTCGCTGGACCACTGCCTCTGCCTGTGGCTGCCACCGCTGGTATCACAAACCAACGCGCACCAGGCATTGATCACCGGCGAATGGCTGCAACGGATTTTCGAGCACAGGCTACGCCTTGCAGCGACCCGTACACTGGAAGCCGGCGAGGAACAGCAACTGGTCCGCGTACGGTGGTTAGCTGAGCAAATGCGCTGCGCAGTGGTGGCAACCGGCCAGGTGCATATGCATCGCCGCGAACGCCAGCCATTACAGGACGTGCTGACAGCTCTGCGCCACCACACCACGCTGGAACAGGCCGGACACTGCCTGTTTCAGAATGCCGAGCGTTATTTGCGCCCGATACCGGTTATCCGGCGACTATTCCCCGAGCCCTGGGTTCGGGAGACCGTGGCAATCGCCGAAGCCTGCAGCTTTGAGCCTGGCAGCCTGCGTTATGAATACCCTCCCGATTTAGTGCCGGAACACGAAACACCCACATCGTTTCTGGCGCGACTCACCCGGGAGGGTGAACGGCGGCGTTACCCATCGGGCACACCCATGAAGGTGCAGGCACTGATTCGCAAAGAGCTGGAGCTGATTGCCGAACTGCGCTACGAACACTATTTTCTCACCATCCACGACATCGTCGACTTTGCCCGGCGTCAGGGCATTCTTTGCCAGGGCCGGGGATCCGCAGCCAATTCCGCAGTCTGTTACTGCCTGGGCATCACCGAGGTGAACCCGGCCAATGTGGAACTGCTGTTTGAACGGTTCATCTCCAAAGACCGGGATGAGCCCCCCGACATCGATGTGGATTTCGAGCACGAACGGCGTGAAGAGGTTATTCAGTACATTTACCAGCGCTACGGCCGTGAGCGGGCCGCCCTGGCCGCCACCGTGATTCGTTATCGCCCCCGCAGCGCCATCCGGGATGTGGGCAAGGCGCTGGGCTTTGATGCCACACTGGTGGAGAAGCTGCTGGATGGCATCGACTGGCGTGACAAGACCACCGGCTGGCGCCAGCAGATTCTGGACAAGGGCCTGACCCGCAGCCCCAAAGTCGCGGATCAGTTCTTCACGCTGGTGAACACCTTGCTGGGCTTTCCACGCCACCTGTCCCAGCACGTGGGCGGTTTCGTGATCAGCGCCGGCCCGCTTTCAGAACTGGTGCCTGTCGAGAATGCCGCCATGGAAGGGCGCACGGTTATCCAGTGGGACAAAGACGACCTGGAAAGTCTGGGGCTGATGAAGGTGGATGTCCTGGCCCTGGGCATGCTCACCGCCATTCGCAAAGCACTGGCGCTGATCAGTGAAGAGAAAGACACGCCGTTTACCATTCAGGATGTCCCTCAGGAAGACCCTGACACCTACGCCATGCTGCAAAAAGGCGACAGTATCGGTGTCTTTCAGGTGGAGTCCCGCGCCCAGATCAACATGCTCCCGCGGCTGAAACCGGAAACCTGGTACGACCTTGTGATCGAAGTCGCCATCGTTCGCCCGGGCCCCATACAAGGCGACATGGTGCACCCCTACCTGCGCCGAAAACACGGCATGGAAGCGGTGGAATACCCCAACGATGCCGTACGCCAGGTGCTGGAGCGCACCCTCGGGGTGCCGATCTTCCAGGAACAGGTCATCAAACTGGCCATGGTTGCCGCCGGTTTCAGTGCGGGCGAGGCCGATAAACTTCGCCGCGCCATGGCGGCCTGGAAATCCCATGGCGATCTGACACCTTTCCGCGACAAACTGATTCAGGGCATGCTGGAGCGGGGCCACGATGCCGACTTCGCCGAGCGCCTGTACAAACAGATCTGCGGCTTTGGTGGCTATGGATTTCCGGAATCCCATGCCGCCAGCTTTGCCTTGCTGGTGTACGTCTCCGCCTGGATCAAACGCCACCACCCGGCAGCGTTCTATTGCGCTCTGCTCAACAGCCAGCCAATGGGCTTTTACTCGCCCAGCCAACTGGTTCAGGATGCCCGGCGCCACAACGTTTCCGTGCTGCCACCAGACGTCAACCACAGCCAGTGGCAGCACACCCTGCAAGGTCAGGAGCAGCACCTGCGCCTTGGCCTTAGAATCATTCAAGGCCTGTCTCGCAGTGGCGCCGAGCGCGTCCACCAGAACCGCCCGGCAAACGGTTACCAAAGCGCCGCCGAACTGCGCACCCGAGCTGGCCTCAACCAGAGCGACATGGAACTTCTCGCCGGCGCCAACGCCATGCCCGGCTTCACCCGCAACCGCCACCAGGCTTACTGGCAACTGCTCGAACACGAAGAGCCCGCCGAACTCTTCGCTAACGAAGCCATGACCAAATACACACCGGAACCCTGCCACCTGCTCCCGGAGCCCACCGAAGGGCAAAACGTACTGGCCGACTACAGCAGCCAGGGTTTAACACTACAAAGGCATCCCCTTGCCCTGCTCCGCGAACAAGGCCACCTGCGCCATTGCCTCACCGCCGACCAACTCAAAGCCACCCGTCCCGGCATCCCCGTACAAGTAGCCGGCCTGGTCACCGGTCGCCAACGGCCCGGCACCGCTTCCGGCGTCACCTTCGTCACCCTTGAAGACGAAACCGGCAACGTCAACGTCGTCGTCTGGCTAGACACCGCCCGCCGCCAGCGCAAACCGTTGCTCACCGCCCGGTTGTTACACGTCAAAGGAGTCATCGAGAAAGAGGGGGATATCGTTCATGTCATGGCCGGCAAGCTGTCTGACTTGAGCCATCTGATCAACTCGCTACCGGTCAGCTCCCGGGATTTCCACTGACCACAAACGCAAAAACCCCGCCAAAGGCGGGGTTTTCAGGGCAGTGTCGGTAAGGATCAGCCGAGCAGCTTGATCATTACCCCCGCTGCAACCGCAGAGCCAATAACACCGGCCACGTTCGGACCCATTGCGTGCATCAGCAGGAAGTTCTGCGGGTTGGCTTCCAGGCCCACCTTGTTGGAGACCCGCGCCGCCATCGGCACCGCGGATACACCTGCGGAGCCAATCAACGGGTTGATCGCTTCCTTGGTGAACTTGTTCATCAGTTTCGCCATCAGTACACCGGAAGCCGTGCCTACACCGAAAGCCACAATACCCAGGCCCAGGATACCCAGCGTCTGGCCATCCAGGAACTTGTCGGCCATCAGCTTGGAGCCAACAGACAGACCCAGGAAGATGGTTACGATGTTGATCAGCGCGTTCTGTGCGGTATCGCTCAGACGCTCTACCACGCCACACTCACGCATCAGGTTACCGAAGCAGAACATACCCAGCAGCGGAGCCGCATCGGGCAGGAACAGAACCACGGCAATCAGAACAACCAGAGGGAAGACAATCTTCTCTTTCTTGCTCACCGGGCGCAGCTGCGACATCTTGATGGCACGCTCTTTCTCGCTGGTCAGCGCCTTCATGATCGGCGGCTGGATCATCGGCACCAGCGCCATGTACGCATAAGCAGAGACGGCAATCGCACCCAGAAGATGCGGGGCCAGTACGCTGGATACGTAGATGGAGGTGGGGCCGTCGGCGCCACCAATGATGCCGATTGCAGCGGCCTCGAGGATATTGAACTCCAGTATTCCCGTCCAGTCCAGCAACGCCGCGCCAATAACGGTACCGAAAATACCGAACTGCGCAGCCGCACCCAGAAGCAGGGTTTTGGGGTTAGCAAGCAAAGGGCCGAAATCGGTCATCGCCCCTACACCCATGAAAATCAGCAGAGGACCAACGGTACTGCCGATAATCACAGAGTAGAAGTTATACAGCATGCCATTGCCGTAGCCGTAATCCTGCGCAATGGAGTTGGCCATCGCCATTTCGGAATAACTGGCTTCTTTCACCGCTACTTTGAAGGCTTCTTTCAGCTCAGGCGTAATCGCCTGTCCGACCTGATAGGCCACATCCAGCGGCGCCGCCAGTGCAGCCAGAACCTTGGAGTTGCCACCCTGCAAAGCAAAGTGAATAGCGTTTTCAGCCGCAGTCAGGGCAAGCCCTGCCTCCGGAATATTCGCCAGAATGCCACCAAACCCGATGGGCACCAGCAGCAACGGCTCAAACTTCTTGTTGATCGCAAGATAGAGAAGCAACAGGCCAATAGCGATCATGATCACCTGGCCCAGCTCGATGTTGAACAGGCCACTGCCTGTCCACAGTGTCATTAATTTATCCATGGAATGCTGGCCCTTATGCGATTGTCAGCATTTCATCATCAGGGGAGACGGCATCACCGACCTTGATGAAGACTTCGCCGATAGTACCGGCTTTCGGTGCGCGAACCTCGGTTTCCATCTTCATGGCTTCGAGGATAATCAGCACGTCACCTTCCTCAACGGTGTCACCCGGAGAAACCAGAACCTTGAAGATGTTACCACCCAGCGGTGCCACCAGAGGCTCGCCTTCGCCTGCCGCCGGAGCGGGTGCGGAGGAAGCGGCCGGAGCAGACGCGGCGCCACCGTCACCCTGGATCTGGGTAATCTCGCCACCTTCGGAAACCGCCACCACAAACTTCTTGCCGTTAACTTCAACGGTGTAAGTCTCCGGGCCTGCGGCTTTCTTGGCCGGTGCGGCGTCTTCTGCGGTCGGTACCGGCTCGAACGCATCCGGGTTGTTGCGGTTCTCCAGGAACTTCAGGCCGATCTGTGGGAACAGCGCGTAGGTCAGCACGTCGTCTTCAAGATTGTCGGCCAGCTTGATGCCCTTCTCGTCCGCCAGCTTCTTCAGTTCGTCGGTCAGCTTGTCCATTTCTGGCTCAAGCACATCTGCAGGACGACAGGTCATGACTTCCTTGCCATCCAGCACACGCTCCTGAAGCTCTTTATTCATAGGGGCTGGCGCTGCGCCGTACTCACCCTTCAGAATGGCGGAGGTTTCCTTGGAGATGGACTTGTAACGCTCGCCGGTCAGAACATTCAGTACCGCCTGGGTGCCGACAATCTGCGAGGTCGGGGTCACCAGCGGAATGAAGCCCAGGTCTTCACGAACCTTGGGAATTTCTTCCAGCACCTGGTCAAACTTGTCGCTTGCGTTCTGCTCACGCAGCTGGTTTTCCATGTTAGTCAGCATGCCGCCCGGTACCTGAGCAATCAGGATGCGGGAATCAGTGCCGCGCAGGCTGCCCTCAAACTTCGCATACTTCTTGCGCACCTGGCGGAAATAGGCGGCAATTTCTTCCAGGAGGTTCAGATCAAGACCGGTGTCACGATCGGTACCTTCCAGGATGGCAACAACAGCCTCGGTGGGCGAGTGACCATAGGTCATGCTCATGGAGGAAATAGCAGTATCCACGTTATCGATACCGGCTTCCGCAGCCTTGATGGCGGTAGCGGTCGACATGCCGGTGGTGGCGTGGCACTGCATGTGGATAGGGATATCCAGCTCTTTCTTCAGGCGGCTGACCAGATCATAGGCCACATACGGCTTGAGAATACCGGCCATGTCCTTGATCGCGATGGAATCTGCGCCCATGTCGGCGACTTCTTTCGCCAGATCTACCCACATATCGATGGTGTGCACAGGGCTGGTGGTGTAAGCAATCGTACCCTGGGCATGCTTGCCGGTCTTGCGAACGGCCTTGATCGCGCGATCCATGTTGCGGGGATCGTTCATGGCATCAAAAATACGGAACACGTCTACGCCGTTCTCGGCGGCACGCTCACAGAAACGGTCAACCACATCATCCGCATAGTGACGATAGCCCAACAGGTTCTGGCCGCGCAGAAGCATCTGCTGGCGAGTATTGGGCATGGCTTTTTTAAGTTCGCGGATGCGCTCCCAGGGGTCTTCGCCCAGGTAACGGATACAGGCATCAAAGGTAGCCCCACCCCAGGATTCCAGCGACCAGAAACCCACTTTGTCGAGTTTCTCGGCGATTGGCAGCATGTCGTCCAGACGCATGCGGGTGGCGAGCAGGGATTGGTGGGCGTCACGCAGAATTACGTCCGTAATCCCCAGCGGTTTTTTCGTGTCAGTCATCGTGTCAGCCTTCTGTTAAAAGGTTCTAATCGTGTACCGGGGTCACTTCTTGTGGCGTGACCGGTATTGTGCAATCGCCTTCTTGATGG
>NZ_DIHV01000036.1:0-5128 GCF_002420325.1 Marinobacter sp. UBA5687 | reverse complement strand
CGATGTTCGCCAACGATACCGACAAGCGCACTCTGGACGACGCCATCGACGGCGCAGACGTGTTCCTGGGTCTGTCCGGCCCGGATCTTCTGTCTGCCGAGCAGCTGGCGAAAATGGCTCCGAACCCGGTGGTGTTTGCCTGTTCCAACCCGGATCCGGAAATCAGCCCGGAAGTGGCTCTGGCCACCCGTGATGATCTGATCATGGCGACCGGTCGCTCTGACTATCCGAACCAGGTGAACAACGTGCTTGGCTTCCCGTTCATTTTCCGTGGTGCACTGGATGTACGTGCAACCGCTATCAACGAGGAAATGAAGGTTGCCGCGGTTAACGCGATCCGTGAACTGGCCAAAGAGCCGGTGCCGCAGGAAATCTGTGAAGCCTACGGTGTTGATGCGTTTGAATTCGGTAAGGAATACATCATTCCGAAGCCGATGGATGTTCGTCTGCTGGAAGTAGTGCCGGCCGCCGTGGCCCGTGCTGCAGTAGATTCCGGTGTTGCGCGTAATCCGTACCCTGCGCACTACCCGCTGAAGTCTATGGAAGACATCATCTGATCGGGATGTAGTCTGGCTTCAAAAAAAACCGGCGGAGATCCCGCCGGTTTTTTTGTGCGTCCTGCTTGGGGTGATGCTGCGACAGATCAGAAGATCTGCCGTGACAGGTCGTCCCCGTTACTATTGTTGCCATTCCCTCCGATACTCTCGGCTGGCAGAGGCGAGGGTGCGTCTTCTTCCTTGAATATCTCGAAAACGGCTTCTTCGCCGGGTCGAGCTCTTTCTCCGGTTTCCGGGTTGATCCGGATATTCACGATGCCATTGGGTCTGGGCATGGTGGCTGCTGGCTGGCCTGCCAGTGCTACTTTCATATAGTCGACCCATATCGGCAGTGCGGTACTGGCGCCATACTCGCCGCGACCCAAGGGAGAGGGTTGGTCAAATCCGACCCAGACCGTGGTTGCAATGTCGTGATTGAAGCCCGCGAACCAGGTGTCTTTCTGCTCGTTGGTGGTGCCCGTCTTGCCGGCAATGTCGCTGCGATTCAGTGCCAGGGCGCGACGTCCCGTTCCCCGGCGAACCACGTCCTGCATCATGGAGTGCATGATGTAGATTGATCGTTCGTCGGCCAGGCGTTGCATAATCCGTGGTTCGGTTGTGTTCTCCTCGGCTGCGGAGGCTGGCAGTGTCATGCCTTCAATTTCGGGTGGTTGCTCCGAAGTGCTTTGTTCGGCATCGGCGACCTGCCTCTGGGATGCGTCGCAGTTCTCGTCGCATAATATGGTCTTCGGGGCTTCATAGACCACGGTGCCGTCCCATTCCTCGATTCGTTCAATCAGGTAGGGCTGTACGTCGTAACCGCCATTGGCGATTACCGCAAAGCCTCTTGCCAGCTCCATGGGTGTCAGCAGGCCGCTGCCCAGCGAGAGCGAGAGGTTGGAGGGCATGTTTTCAGTCGGGAGTTTGAGTTGCTTCAGGTAGCTGAGGGTGGTGTTGATGCCCAGGTCTCTCAGCAGGCGGATGGAAACTAGGTTGCGGGAGCGGTAAAGGCCCTCGCGCAAGGTGGTTGGCCCGTAGAACTGGCCTGATGAGTTTTGTGGTCGCCATGCGGTTTCAAGTTCGGAGTCTTCGAATACGATCGGAGCGTCGTTGTAGATGGTCGCCGGTGTTCGGCCGTTTTCCAGCGCGGAAAGGTACAGGAACGGCTTGAACGTTGAGCCTGGTTGGCGGCTGGCCTGGGTGGCGCGATTGTACTTGCTCTGGTTGAAGCTGTAGCCGCCCGCCAAAGCTTCAATGGCGCCGGTTTTGGCTTCCAGGGAGATGAGTGCGCCCTCGATTCGGGGGGCTTGCGCCAGGGATACTCGCAGTTCGGTGACGGCCTGCGTGGGTGCGCCCTCGCTGCCAGATTCTGCCTCAGAGTCTTTAATCTGTGGCAGTTGGTCAACTTTTACATAGATGACCTCCCCGGGGTTGACTACATCCGAAGGTTTTTCTGGTTCGGGGCCGGTGATGCTCTCGGTTCGGAATCGGCGTGCCCAGGTCATGGTTTCAAAGGGCATGACGCCGGGGCCCAGGCGCCGGGCATGTACTTTTACTTCGTTCTTTTCGTCGTCTATTGATGTCACAACGGCTGGTACCAGCGTTTCAACCCGCGGGTAGTTCTGCATTTTGTCCGACAGTTCGGCCGGGGTCAGGCCTTCAATGTCGAACTGTCCGATGGGGCCCCGGAAACCGTGCCGGCGGTCATAGGCTTCGAGGCCTGCCCTCAGGGCTTCGGTAGCGGTTTGTTGCTTGTCGCTGTCGACGGTCAGGGTCACGCTGTAGCCATCGGTGTATGCATTCTCTCCGTAGCGGCGAACCATTTCAGCCCGGGCCATCTCGGCCACATAGTCGGCATCCACTTCGGCGTCACGAGTGTTATAGCTGGCGGTCAGCGGTGCTTTGCTGGCCAGAGACCAGGCGTCTTCGGTGATGTAGCCCAGGTCTTTCATTCTGCCGAGAATCCAGTTACGGCGAATCAGGGCTCGCTCCGGATTTGCCAGGGGGTTGTAGGCAGAGGGGGCTTTGGGGAGACCTGCCAACATTGCCATCTGGGCCAGTGAAAGTTCTGTCACCGGTTTGTCGTAGTAAACCTGGGCGGCAGCGGCGATTCCGTAGGCCCGGTTGCCGAGGTAGATCTTGTTCAGATAGAGCTCAAGAATCCTGTTTTTATCCAGTTCGCGTTCAATCTGAAGAGCCAGCAGTATCTCGTTGAACTTTCGTATGAAGGTCCGGTCGCGTGACAAAAAGTAATTTTTTGCAACCTGCATGGTGATGGTACTGCCGCCAGACTGGATTTCTCCGGTGGTGATCAGTTCCACTGCAGCCCGCGTCAGGCCTTTAATGTCGACTCCGAAGTGCTCGTAAAACCGCGCGTCTTCGGCTGCCAGGAAGGCTTGTAACTGAATTGTAGGGATCTGTTCTATTGTGATCGGTGCCCTTCTCTTTTCACCGAATTCTGCTATTAATCTGTTGTCTTTGCTATACACCCGAAGCGGCGTCTGCAGCCGGACATCCAGCAATTGCTCCACCGGTGGCAGATTGGGCCGAAGATAAAGATACAGGCTTGAGGAAATAATAATGGCGACACTCAGGCCGGTAAGAAAGAACCAGGCAAAAACGCGAGATGTACGCAACAAATGAGACATTTTTTTCTGACAACTGTTGGATATAGGTCTATTATTTGAGAAATTGCTTTAGGAAGGTTCGGTCGCCTCGCCGTCTGCAATGTCTCCCGAAATTCGAGAGATTGCATTGTAGACGGAATAAATAAGAAATTCTCTTACATAAAAAACACATAGAACGCCTCTGAAATGATCGCCTTTACAGGGAGTGGTTCAGGGGTTCCAACGCCGGGTGCATTTAACCAGGTATAGGGTGAGCGCGTGTTCGGATTACCAGGAAAAAAATCCAGTGCCGTCCTTGGAGTGGATGTAAGCTCCAGTTCGGTCAAGCTGCTAGAGCTGTCAAAACATGGCGATCGATACAAGGTCGAGAGCTATGCGGTAGAGCCGTTGCCGGCCAATGCAGTTGTTGAAAAAAACATCACAGACGTCGAAGCGGTTGGGGAAGTGCTCAAGCGTGTCGCGTCCAAGTCACGTACCAGTGTGAAACAGGTGGCTGTTGCTGTTTCCGGCTCGGCGGTGATCACCAAGGTTATCCAGATGGACGGTGGTCTCAACGAGTTTGAAATGGAAGACCAGATTGCGCTGGAAGCCGATCAGTACATTCCTTACCCCCTCGATGAAGTGGCGATCGATTTCGAAGTCCAGGGTCCGTCCGAATCCAACCCGGATCAGGTGGATGTGCTGCTGGCAGCCTGCCGTAAGGAAAACGTCGACATTCGCGAAGACGCCCTGGAAATTGCAGGGCTGACAACCAAGATTGTCGACGTGGAAGCCTATGCTCTGGAGCGGGCTTACAGTCTGATTGAGCCTCAGCTCGACTCCCAGGGTGAAGAGTTGGTGGTTGCCATCGTTGATATTGGCGCGACCATGACAACTCTGAGTGTGCTGGCAGAGGGTAAGACGGTCTATACCCGCGAGCAGATTTTTGGCGGAAAACAGCTGACGGAAGAGATTCAGCGTCGTTACGGCCTGTCGCTCGAAGAGGCGGGGCTGGCCAAGAAGCAGGGTGGTTTGCCAGACGACTACAACGAGGAAGTTCTGACCCCGTTCCGGGAAGCGGTTGTTCAGCAAGTGGCGCGGGCGCTCCAGTTTTTCTTCGGCGCGAGTCAGTACAACGCGGTGGATTACGTGGTGCTTGCCGGAGGAACAGCGTCGATTCAGGGGCTCACGGAAATGGTGGAAGAGAAAACTGGAACGCCAACCCTGGTGGCCAATCCGTTTGCCAATATGGCGGTGGGCTCCCGGGTTAACGCCTCTGCGCTAAGCAATGATGCCCCCTCGTTGATGATTGCCTGCGGTCTGGCAATGAGGAGTTTCGACTGATGGCAAAAATTAACCTCAGACCCTGGCGGGAAGAGCTTCGCGCCGAGAAGCAGAAACAGTTTGTTGTGATGATACTGGGCGCCGTGATTATCGCGGGTGGCCTGGCTTTCCTCTGGAAATCGGATATGGACAGCCGGATTGCCTATCAGCAATCCCGTAATGCCTATATTGAGACTGCCACCAAAGAGCTGGACAAGCAGATCAAGGAGATTGAAAACCTCAAGCGTCAGCGCGATGAATTGCTGGCACGGATGCAGGTGATTCAGGATCTTCAGGGTAAGCGACCGGTGATTGTGCGGGTGTTCGATGAGTTGGTGAGAACCATTCCGGACGGACTTTACTATACGGATCTCAAGAAAACCGGAGAACGACTCGATATCGTGGGTATGGCTGAGTCCAATAGTCGGATTTCGAACCTGATGCGTCAGTTCGAGGATTCGGAATGGTTTGCCAATCCCAATCTGACCAATGTGGCTGCAGCAGACAGCGCCCGGTCCGGATACAGCCAGTTCAATCTCTCCGTCCGGCAACGGACACCAGAGCCCGAAGGGGAGGATAACTGATGAGCCTCGCGGACTCTCTGAAAAGTCTTAACGAATTCGATATCAATGATCTTGATATCAACAATGCCGGCATCTGGCC
>NZ_DIHV01000143.1:27874-34287 GCF_002420325.1 Marinobacter sp. UBA5687 | reverse complement strand
CTCGAACCGGTGGTGGGATGGTTCCGGGAGTGGACCGGGGCGCCTCGGGGCTGGTCTGCGGTCATTGTCGGGCTTGCAGTCTGGTTCGCCGGGCTGGCTTCCCTGTTCTCCTTCAACCTGTGGGCCGAGTACCGCATAGGCGGTGCCACTGTATTTCGATGGCTGGAACTGGTCGCCGGTGGCATTGTGATACCGGCGGTGGCTATTCTCATTGCCACATTTGCCGGCTGGTGTATCACCCGGCGCTTCGCGGCAACCATTCTGGGCAATGCGCCGGTTGTGTTCCGGAGAATCTGGTTCTGGGTCATGCGCCTGGTGCTTCCTGTTGTGGCGGCCTGGATCGGGCTACAGTACACGCTTTTCTCACTCGGCAGCCTGTGTGACAACGGCAGTGCTGCTATCTGGTGCCAGCAACCTACAGCGTCTGCTGAGGCGCAGAATAGGGCGCCTGAAGACAGTCCGGTTGAGGAAGATGTACCTCCGAAGACACCCGAAGAGGCCGTGCTGCCCGCGGAAAACGGGCAGCCCGAACCAGATGAAAATGCCCCCAAAGAGGGCGATATCCTTTATCATAGTGTCTGACTGGCCCGGCAGGGCTGGAACGAAGTCTGAAACGCAGGAAATCCGGTTTACATGGCACATCAGATCGACAAGACCGCATTGGTTATGCACTCGGCGGAGCGTATGTTCCACCTGGTCAATGACGTTGCCCGTTACCCTGAGTTCTTACCCTGGTGTGCCGGGGCAGAGGTCCACGAACAGAACGACGCTGAAATCATGGCTTCACTGGATATTTCCAAAGGGGGCGTTCGCCACCGGCTGACCACACGAAACCAGTTGCTGATGCCAGAGACCATTGAAATGAAGCTCGTGGACGGCCCGCTCAGAAATCTTACGGGGCGCTGGCACTTTCGGGCTCTGGACGATAACGCCTGCAAAGTAATCCTGACCCTGGAGTTCGAATTTTCAGGCTCGCTTTCACGAATGACTTTCGGCCCGGTATTTAATCAGGCGGCCAATACCATGGTGGATGCTTTCTGTCGTCGCGCAGACGAGGTTTATCGCGGAGGGATCGTGTGATGGAAGTGGAAGTGGCCTATGCCCGCCCGGACAAGCAGCAGATTGTGCCCGTGGTGGTGCCTCCGGGCACTACAGCCCTTGAAGCCGTGAAGCTCTCCAGGATTACCGAGATCTTTCCGGAGATTGATCCGGACGCTATCGATATGGGGGTGTTTGGCAAAGTGGTGAAGAACCCGGCCGAGCATGCTCTGAGAGAAGGCGACCGGGTGGAACTATACCGCCCGCTCAAGATTGATCCCAAGCAGGCTCGCCTGAACCGGGCTAAAAAGAAAGCGTAAGCGCTAGTAGGCTGGTGTTTCTTCCAGGAGCTGGGCTTCGTAGTGGCTCAGCTGATCATTCTCGTAGTAAACGATGATGCGCTGTTCTTCGATCTCGTTGCCCCGGCGCTGAAAGGTGTAAACATAGTATTCCCGGGACGGGTCGACGGGGTTCAGCATCAACGGGCTTCCCAGCAGCGCGTGAACCTGACTTCTGGGCATGCCTTCGGACAGTTCCGTCAGCTCCTCATCGGTGACAATGTTGCCCTGCTGGACATTGATTTTGTAAACGCCCGGAAAAACACAGCCGGACAAGGATAAAATGCTAATAAGAACGATAGCGGGGAGCTTTTGCATCGCCGGGGGAAATCCTCTATCTTGAATTCGCCTGCGTTGAGCAGGTGTGAAACGGGTCATCCGTCGTACTGCGGCTTCATCATACCGGAAGCCGTTAGGCACACCAAAGAGCGAATGGTAACATGTCATCTGAAAACGCCGAATTACGAAAAGTCGGTCTGAAGGTTACTCTGCCAAGGGTCAAGATCTTCAATATCCTTGAGAATGCCGAAGAACACCACCTGAGTGCTGAAGACGTTTATAAAAAGCTGCTGGACCAGGGCGATGACGTGGGCCTGGCGACAGTCTACCGGGTGCTGACCCAGTTCGAAGCTGCAGGCCTCGTGTTACGTCATAATTTCGAAGGCGGTCACGCGGTGTTCGAGATGGCCGGTGATGATCATCACGACCACATGGTTTGCACCCAGACTGGCGAAGTTGTTGAGTTCGTCGATGAGGTTATCGAGGAGCGCCAGCAGAAGATTGCGGCAGAGCACGGCTATGAGATTGTCGATCACAGCCTGATCCTTTACGTGAAGCCACTGAAGTCCGATAAGAAGTAAAAAAAAGGGCCAGCGACAAGGCTGGCCCAGAAGCTCTCCGAAACGAGAGGGGGATTAGTGATGGGTTGCCTGGCCCTTTACAAACATCTCCCGGGCATGGGCTATGGTCTGTTCTGTCATGTCCACTCCGCCAAGCATCCTTGCGACTTCGCTGATCCGCCCCTGGTCATCCAGGGATTCGATGCGTGAATAGGTCGCGTCTTTCTCGGTAAATTTGCTGACGAACAAATGCTGATGGCACTGGGCCGCCACCTGCGGCAGGTGCGTGACGCACAGTACCTGGCCATTCTCGCCGAGTGATCTCAACAGGCGGCCTACGACCTCCGCAGTGCCGCCACCGATGCCGACATCCACCTCATCGAATACCAGCGTCGGTGTGGTGGAGGTTTGTGCCACAACCACCTGAATGGCCAGGCTTATGCGGGAAAGTTCACCGCCGGAAGCCACCTTGGCCAACGATCGGGCGGGTTGGCCCGGGTTGGCACTCACCAGGAATTCCACCTCTTCCATGCCGTGAGGGGCAGGTTCATCATCACTGTTCCGGCTCAGGTGGCTGACAAACTGCACCGATGGCATGCTCAATTGTGCCAACTCCCGGGCGATTCGCTGGTCGAGCTCGATGGCGGCATTCCGGCGTGTTTCTGTCAGCTTGGTGGCCAGGGCGTCAAACCGTGCCCGCAGGTTTTCCAGCTCGGCCTGAAGCTGTTCCAGGCTGCCTTCACCGCCATCCAGTTCGGCCAGCTCCTGGCTCAGGCGTTGATGCAACTCCGGCAACTCCTCCGGGGTGATCCGGTGTTTGCGCGCCATCTGATAAATGGCGCTGAGCCGTTCTTCCACTTCGTTCAGTCGGACCGGGTCGGCTTCGTAGTCGTCTACGAAGCGGCGCAGGTTGTCGCCGGCTTCTGAAATCTGAATCTGTGCTTCGTTCAGCATCTGGATGGTGTCGGTCAGTGCCGGGACATCAACCGGCAGTTGCTCCAGTTGGTGCAGTGCCTGGCGCACCAGGTCTGCGGCCGAAACCTCATCTTCAGTGCATAGCAGGGCGGCCTGGTGGCTGCTGTGAAGTACGGCGTCGGCCTGACTGAGCTGTGCCTGTTCGGCTTCCAGGGTTGTCTGTTCGTCCTCGCCCAGCGCCAACCTGTCCAGCTCTTCCACCTGATAGCGCAGCAGCTGTAAACGGGCCTCGGCCTCATCAGCATTGTGCTGGCGTTGCTGTAGTTTCTGACGCGTCTGGTGCCAGGCTTTCCATGCAGATCGGGTTTCGTCGGCCAGGCTTTCCGCGCCGGCGAACTCGTCCAGCAGCTTTCGGTGGGTTTCCTTGCGCAGCAGGGATTGATGCTGGTGCTGACTGTGGATATCCATCAGCAGGCCGCCCAGTTCTTTCAATTGTGACAGCGGGCAGGGCTGGCCATTAATGAATGCCTTGGAGCGGCCGTCCTTGCTGATGGTCCGGCGCAGGATGCAATCGTCCTTGTCGTCCAGCTCATGGCTGTCCAGCCAGGACCGGGCTTCGGGGATGCGGGATATATCGAAGCTGGCGGTAATGTCGGCACGCTTGGCGCCATGGCGAACAGCGCCGGCATCGGCCCGGCCTCCCATGGCCAGGCCAAGGGCATCAAGCACAATCGACTTGCCGGCGCCGGTTTCCCCTGTCAGGGCTGTCATACCGCGGTTGAACTGGAGTTCAACCCTTTCTGCAATGGCGTAGTTCGATACCGTGAGTTGTGTGAGCATGCCGCAACCTCCGCTCGTTCTTGAGCAAGTAATAACTCTGACCACTGTTCGTTCATACAGTTGCTGTGAATATATACAGTGTTTTTCCGGTTTGCAAACAGGAAATGATGAAAACATCAAAGATTGCGTGGGTGACGGTTGAAACCCGGGAAGCGGGCCCCATATCGGTTCGCAAAGCGATTCTTTCCTGCTTTCTGCACAAGCGGGAGTGGTTATTTCTGCAGGCCTCCGTGGCCGTGAAAACGTTATCAGGAGTTGTCATGAGTGCTGACGAAAAGCGCAACGAACAGGTAGAAGAACGCAACGAGGCAGCAGAAGCTGCGGCGGAAGGGCAGGCTGCAGGTAACCAGGATGCCGAGCAGTCACCGGAGCAGGGCTCCGAGCTGGATGTGCTGCAGCAGAAATTGCAGGAGTACCAGGAGCAGGCCTTGCGGGCACAGGCGGAGATGCAGAATGTCCGTCGCCGGGCCGAGATTGATGTGGAAAAAGCTCACAAGTTTGCGCTCGAGAAGTTTGTGAAAGAGCTGTTGCCGGTGGCTGACAGTCTGGAGAAGGCGGTCGAAAGCACCGAGGGTCACGAAAACGCAGGCGAGCTGGTTGCGTCCATTCGCGAAGGTGTGGAAATGACCCTGACGCTGTTCAAGAACAGCCTGAAGAAATTCAACGTTGAACAGCTCAACCCGGTGGGTGAGCCGTTCGATCCGCAGCAGCACGAAGCCATGTCCATGGTGCCGGCGCCGGATGCCGAGCCTAACAGCGTGGTTGCGGTTGTGCAGAAAGGTTATCTGCTTAATGGCCGGGTGGTTCGTCCGGCGATGGTCGTAGTGGCCAAGGCAGAAGATGCGCCAAAAATCGACGAGCAGGCTTGAAAAGTCGAGCAGAGCGCCAATATAGCGATTAAACAGCAAAGGCCGGGGTAGGCTTTCTCCGGAACAGCATTCAGAAAGATTTGGAGTGATTCGATGAGCAAGATTATTGGTATCGACCTGGGAACCACCAACTCCTGTGTGGCCATCATGGATGGCGACAAGGTAAAGGTAATTGAAAACGCAGAGGGTGATCGCACCACTCCGTCCATCATCGCCTACACCGATGACAACGAGACTCTGGTTGGCCAGTCAGCCAAGCGTCAGGCGGTGACCAACCCGCACAACACTCTGTACGCCATCAAGCGACTGATTGGTCGTCGTTTTGAAGATGACGTGGTTCAGAAAGACATCAAGATGGTGCCCTATAAAATCGCCAAGGCAGACAACGGTGACGCCTGGGTTGAGGTGAAGGGGCAGAAAATGGCGCCGCCGCAGGTGTCTGCAGAAGTTCTGAAGAAAATGAAGAAGACTGCAGAAGACTACCTGGGTGAAAAGGTAACCGAAGCGGTGATCACCGTGCCTGCGTACTTCAATGACAGCCAGCGCCAGGCGACCAAAGATGCTGGCAAGATTGCTGGTCTGGAAGTGAAGCGGATCATCAACGAGCCAACTGCTGCGGCCCTGGCTTATGGCCTGGACAAGAAGAGCGGTGATCGTACTGTTGCTGTGTACGACCTGGGTGGTGGTACTTTCGATCTGTCCATCATCGAAATTGCGGACGTAGACGGCGAGCACCAGTTCGAAGTGCTGGCCACCAACGGTGACACCTTCCTGGGCGGTGAAGATTTCGACCTGAAAGTGATTGAATACCTGGCCGACCAGTTCAAGAAAGACAGCGGCATCGATCTTCGCGGCGACTCTCTGGCCATGCAGCGTCTGAAAGAAGCGGCGGAGAAGGCCAAGATCGAGCTGTCCAGCAGCCAGCAGACCGACGTAAACCTGCCGTACATCACTGCAGATGCGTCTGGTCCCAAGCACATGAACGTGAAGCTGACCCGTGCCAAGCTGGAATCGCTGGTGGAAGACCTGGTTCAGCGCAGTCTGGAGCCCTGTAAGGTGGCTCTTCAGGATGCGGGCATGAAGGCCGGTGAAATCGACGAGGTTATTCTGGTCGGTGGTCAGACCCGTATGCCGCTGGTGCAGGAGAAAGTAAAAGAGTTCTTCGGCAAAGAGCCGCGTAAAGACGTGAACCCGGACGAGGCCGTCGCCATGGGTGCAGCGATTCAGGGCGCGGTACTGTCTGGCGACGTGAAAGACGTACTGCTGCTGGACGTAACCCCGCTGACCCTGGGTATCGAAACCATGGGTGGCGTGGCCACTCCGCTGATCGAGAAGAACACCACGATTCCGACCAAGAAATCGCAGACCTTCTCTACAGCGGATGACAACCAGACTGCAGTGACCATTCATGTGGTTCAGGGTGAGCGTAAGCAGGCGGCACAGAACAAGTCTCTGGGTCGTTTCGATCTGGCCGACATTCCGCCGGCACCGCGCGGTGTGCCGCAGATCGAAGTAACCTTCGATATTGATGCCAACGGTATCCTGAACGTGTCTGCCAAAGACAAGGCGACCGG
>NZ_DIHV01000143.1:26739-27488 GCF_002420325.1 Marinobacter sp. UBA5687 | reverse complement strand
CGCGATGCCGAGGCCAATGCCGAGGAAGATCGCAAGTTCGAGGAGCTTGTCCAGGCCCGTAACCAGGGTGATGCCATGGTACACGCCGTGCGCAAGACCTTGAGTGAAGCCGGTGACAAGGTCTCCGACAGCGAGAAGGAGTCCATCGAGGCCGCCATTAAGGATCTGGAAGAGGCCCTCGAGGGTTCTGACAAGGAAGCGATCGAAGCCAAGACTCAGAAGCTGACCGAAGTGTCCTCTGAGCTGGCTCAGAAGATGTACGCGGATCAGGCCGACCAGGCTCAGCAGGCCGGTGGCCAGGAAGAAGGTCAGGCCAAGAGTGCTGACGACGCCGTCGATGCCGAGTTCGAGGAAGTCAAAGACGACGACAAGAAGTAATTCCGAGGTACATCAAGTAGTTGGGGAAACGCGGGCCGGGCTCGCGTTTTCCTCGTTATAAAAACAGGGTTTTGAAGCATGGCCAAGCGCGATTATTACGAAGTACTCGGGATCTCCCGGGATGCGGACGAAAAGGAAATTAAGCGGGCGTATCGAAAGCTCGCGATGAAGTACCACCCGGACCGTAACCCGGATGACAAAGATGCCGAGAACAAATTCAAAGAGGCCAGCGAAGCCTACGAAATCCTGGCGGACTCCAGTAAGCGCGCCGCCTACGACCAGTTTGGTCATGCCGGCGTAGACGGTCAGGCTGGCGGCGGCTTTGGTGGCGGTGGCGCCAGCTTCTCCGACATCTTTGGTGATGTGTTCGG